>JAOZMQ010000034.1 GCA_029934195.1 Candidatus Cloacimonadota bacterium
ATTCTAAAGTCGATAAAGTCAGAGACTTACCAAACCGACGCGGACGTGAGAGAAAGAATTGTCCTTCTTTCTTCAAAACCAATTTTGCGATCTCTTTTGTTTTATCCACATACATACAATTATTGTCAATAATTGTTTTGAATGTATAAATACTTGTACTTAGATTTTTTCTCATCTTTATTTACCTCAGATTAATGCCAATATTACTATCATAAAATATTACTGCAAGATTTATTATTTTGTTAATTAATTAGGATTTCAAAAGAGACATCAAAAGTTTATTAATACTTATTTTGCAATTAGGATGAATTAAATTTGGAGCAATTTCATTTAAAGAAGTCAAAACAAATTCTCTTTTTGTTATTTCAGGATGTGGAATAGTAAGTGTAGTTGAAGATAGAATTAGATTGTCAAAAAAAAGAATATCAACATCAATATTTCTTGGACCCCATTTAATTTTTCTAACCCTTTTCATTAAAATTTCTGTAGAAAGACAAGCATCAAGAAGGGCGATAGGTGAGAGGTCTGTTTGTATTTTTGCTACACAGTTTTTAAAATCAGGTTGATCTGTTAATCCATAAGGTTTGGTTGATATGATGGAACTAATTTGAAGAAATTGTATCTTATATTGAGTACGCAGAATTGAAATTGCTCTTGCAATATTTTTGTCACAATTACCAATATTTGAACCGAATCCTAAATAAGCCAACGCCATCAATTTATCTCGATCTACTCATCTCCAATTCAACGGAGCTTAAAGTACCATTAATTGGCACTGATGGTTTTTTGATTTTTACATTAATATATTTAAGACCGGGGAAAGTATTAAAAACAGTCTCAATCATTTCATTAGCACAATTTTCCAATAGAAGAAATTGTTTATTTTCCATTATATGTTTGATTGTAGAATAGACTTTTGTATAATCAATTGTATCACTTAATTCTTTAATTTTAATATCATTTTCATCTTCAGTTTCAAAAGTAAATGTAACAATAAATCTTTGTCCTAATTTACGTTCTTCAGGATAAACTCCATGAAATCCGTAAAATATCATGTCATTAAGGTGTACTTTCATTTTTTTTCTCCAAAATCTAATTTTCCCTCAATAATAAATTTTACCTTTTTCCCAAAAGTTTTATCAAAAAGATGAATCAAAAATCCACTCAAAAGTAAACTTGTAAGCGATATTAAAACAGAAGTATTTTCAATTAAGTGAAAACCAAATTTTGCAATTGCATAAAAAATAATCATTAAAATAATTGGGAAAATGAAAATTAAAAAAGACGAAAGTAGTTTTGTTGTAGGAGCTATTGAGACTTGAACCATTGTTCCTGTTTCTAATTTTAAAGGGCTATCGACCCACTGTGTAATTGAAGGAGCACTTTCCCCTGCACAAACCCCATTTAAACCACAACTCTTACACGATCCATTACGAAGAATTTCTATTAAATATTTTCCATTTTTGACTTCTTTAATTATTGCAGAGTCTGAGCTATTTTTATTATCAAGCATTATTGTCTTACCTCTTTTATTTTATTTATAGTATTTGTAGTGGATTTCCCTTCCGTAAAGTTTAAACTTTTTACAATCCCGCCATTTTTCAAAACAATATCAGAGCCTACAATACTATTAATATCCCAATCTCCGCCTTTTACGAGGATATCGGGAACAATATTATTTATTAATTTATAAGGAGTATCTTCATCAAAAATTATTACAAAATCTACTGATGTCAAAGCCGATAAAACAATTGCTCTATCATTTTCGGAATTGATAGGTCGAGATGGTCCCTTCAATCTTTTTACTGAATTATCGCTATTTAATCCGACAATTAATTTATCTCCAAGAGATTTTGCTTCAGCAAGATATTGTACATGACCAGAATGGAGAATATCAAAACATCCATTTGTGAAAACAAAAATTTCCTTTGAATGATTTTTTTTAGATAGAAATTCTTCTAAACTAATTATTTTTCTGAGCATTATTTTTTCCTTACTTTTTTACAATAAAAAATGAGCTTTAGATAAAAAAATAATCTTAAAGCTCAAAATGTGAAATATTATTTATAAACAATTGTTAATACTATTTTTCAAAGAAATTGTAGCTTTTCTCGAAGCTTCAGCAAAATCTTTTTCGGAAGAGGCAAAGATAATACCACGAGATGAATTAATCAATAAAAGTGGATTGTCTTTTGAAGAAATTGCATTATTCATAACAACTTCCAAATTACCACCTTGTGCTCCGATTCCCGGAACAAGAAAAATTGATTCTGGCATTAATTCTCTAATTTCTTTTAATTCTTTACTATTTGTTCCACCAACAACAGCCCCAATTTGTTTACTATCAGATTTTAAAACCATTTCTCCAATGACTTTGAATAACTGCTCTCTTTTTAAATAATCATTTGCAGATTTATTTGAGGTTAGCACAAGAAGAAACTTCATTTTATCTGGATATTCCAAAAGAGGATCAATAACATCACTTCCCATTAAAGGATTAACTGTAATGGAATCGACAGCAAGTTCTTCAAAAAAAGCTTTTGCATAATGCTTCATTGTATTTCCAATATCTCCAACTTTAACATCAAGAATCACTGGAATTTCGGAAGGAATATAAGCAATAGTTTTTTCTAAAGCTTCAAAGCCTTTTTTTCCAGCTGAGAGATAAAAAGCAAAGTTTGGTTTATAACAAGCTGTGACATCTTTAGTAGCATCAATTATTTCTTTATTAAATGAATAAATTGGATTATTTTCTCTGTTAAGGAAACTTGGTATTTTTGTAATATCACTATCTAAGCCAACACAAACAAATGAGTGATTTTTTTTAGTAATATCCAAATATTTTTTAAAGAAAGACATTTTTTCTCCTTTCAATATTTTCTATAAAATTGACGAATATTTATTAATCTTCATCACGAAGAACTATTTTTACAGATTCCTCACCATCAGTTTGCTCAAAACAAACTTTGATTATTTCTTCTGTGGAAGTAGGAACATTTTTTCCTACATAATTTGCTTTAATTGGCAGTTCTCGATGACCTCTATCAATTAAGACGCAAAGTTGAATTTTATTTGGTCTTCCAAAATCTAATACTGCATCAATTGCAGCACGAACGGTTCTTCCAGTATAAAGGACATCATCAATCAAAATTACATTTGATTTGTTAATATCAAAATCCATTTTAGAACCTTTTATTACCGGTTGATGAGCGATTGTAGATAAATCATCACGATATAAAGTAATATCTAAAATTCCGATTGGAACTTCAATATTTTCTATTGATTTTAGATGTTCTGCAATTCTCTCAGCCATAGGCACGCCACGACTTCTAATTCCAACTAAATAAAGATTTTCAAGCCCCCTATTTTGCTCTATTATTTCATGTGCAATACGTTTCAATGATCTTTCAATTGCTGTTTCATCCATTATTATACTTTTAGTTTTCATTGATATTCCTCCAAGAATTAATTTATTCCGTTTATTTTTCCAATAATTTCTGTCAAATTTTGATTACGAGATAAAAAATGACGGTTTAAGTTGTCAATAGTTTCGATAGTGATTTTTGGATTTACAAAATTATAAGTTCCAATAGCCACAACATTTGCTCCTGCATAAAAAAATTCTAAAGCATCTTTCCAATTACTAACCCCGCCCATTGCAAGAATTGGAATTTTTACATTAGATGAAACTCTATAAACATTCTGTATTGCAACCGGTTTTATTGCCGGACCGCTATAACCGGCAATTCCTCTTCTAATATGAGATTTCCCGGATTTCCAATCAATTGACATTCCCAATAATGTGTTTATCAAAGCCAAACTGTTTGCACCAGCATCTTCTGCAGCTTTAGCAATAGAAACAATATCGGTGACATTTGGTGTGAGCTTTATTATCAGTTCTTTATCTGTTTGTGATGCCAGTTGTTTGGTTAATTTATAGACAATTTTCGGATCAGTTCCAAAAGCAATTCCTTCATTTTCGACATTAGGACAAGAGACATTTACTTCATAACCGGAGATGGAATCATATTTTTCTAATTCCAAGAGGATTTCAGAAAACTCATCAATTGTAGAACCTGAAAAACTTACAATAAAAGGAGTTTCATAGGTTGCATATTTTGGTAAAACATTTTCTATAAATCCTTTTAATCCGGGATTCTGTAATCCGATAGAATTTAATAATCCATTGGAAGTTTCATAAAGACGAGGAGGTGGGTTTCCAATTTTTTCATTTTTTGTAATCGTTTTAGATACAATCGCTCCAAGTGAATTAAAATCGATGAAGTTATTGTTTTCTACTCCAAAAGTTCCGGATGCGACAGTTATCGGATTTTTTAGCTCCAATTTACCCAATTTTGTTTTTAATCTATTCATTCCAAATTACCTCGTTGCTATTAAAAATTGGACCATCTTTGCAGACTGTTTTGTAAGTAAATGAATCATTTTTTTTAATTGCTACAGCACAACCGTGACAAACACCAATGCCACAAGCCATATATTCTTCTAAAGATACAAACATTTTGGTATGGAATTTTTTAGCAATCTCAGAACATTTTTTCATCATAATTTTTGGACCACAGCAATAAATTAAATCGAATTTTTTCTTTAATAGAATCTCTTCCATTCCGATTGTTACAAATCCTTTTTGTCCAGAACTACCATCATCAGTAAATGTAAAATCAGAACTAAAAATATCATTTGTTGAACGTCCGCCATGAATCCAAGTTACATTATTATTATTTGAAAGAAGTTCTTTTTTTAAGTTATGTAAAGGAGCATAACCAATTCCACCGCTGATTAAAAGAACTTCTTTTTGAGAAGGTAATTCAAAACTATTCCCAAGTGGACCGATGATATCAAGGACATCGTTTTTTTTCAAATGTGAAAAGTTTTCTGTTCCTCTACCAATTTTCTTAATCATAAATCCGACATTTTCATTTTTTACTTCAAAGACACTGATAGGTTTTCTTAATAATGGAAAATTATTTCCCGCAATTTTTATTTCAAAGAACTGACCGGATGAAATACTTTTTGATATTTCAGGAGCATGTATCCAAAGAAGAAAATAGTCATCATTAAGCTTGATATTCTCAATTATTTTAACGAGAATATTTTTCATTAATTACTCCATTTTAACATTCCATCACAGAATGTATTGGTGATTTTCCCAAAAAAAGTTTTTCCAATAAAAGGAGTATTATTTGCTTTTGAAATAATATTGTCCGATTTAAAAGAAATTTTTGCATTTAAATCTGCGATAACAAGATCAGCTTTTTTCCCAACTTCAATTTTACCGGAATTCAACTTTAAAAAATTAGCTGGTTTTTCAGACATAACTTCAATTAACTTTTCCAGAGACATTTCGTTTTTCTTTACTAAATTTGTATAAAGAGTTGCAAATGCGGTTTCAAAACCATTAATTCCAAAAGGAGCAAGATTAAATTCTCTTTCTTTTTCAAAATCAGAATGTGGTGCATGGTCGGTTGCAATAAAATCAATTATTCCTTCATTAAGAGCTTTAATCATTGCCTGTCGGTCATTCTCGGTTCTGAGAGGTGGTTTTACTTTAGTATTTGTGTCAAAATTTTCACAAGCATCTTCAGTTAATAGTAGGTGATGAGGAGTGACTTCAGTAGTAATTCTTAAACCATTTTTTTTGGCTTCAGCAATTATATCTACAGCTTTTTTTGTCGAAACATGAGCAATATGAACTTGGCATTTTGCTTTTTCTGCGATCATTATATTTCGGGCAATAATAATTTCTTCGGCTAATCCGGGAATTCCACCTAATCCTAATTTTGTTGACATCTTACCGGCGTTGATTTGACCGCCTTTAGACAAATTGTAATCTTCTGCATGGATTATTACCGGTATGTTGAAACTTGATGTATATTTCATTACATTTTGTAAAAGTTTAGCATTTTGAATACAAGCACCATCATCACTGACAGCTACAATTCCACCTTCCATCATAGAGCCGATTTCGGCAATTTCTTTACCTTCTGTTTTTTTTGTCATAGCTCCGATAACTTTTACTTTGCAAAACCCAAAATCTTTTGCTTTTCTATTAATATATTCAACAGTTGCGATATTATCGATAATCGGATCAGTATTTGGCATGCAGCAAATAGTTGTAAATCCGCCTTTTGCAGCAGCTTTAGTACCGGATATAATGTCTTCTTTATAAGTTTGACCGGGATCTCTGAGATGTGAATGTAAATCTATAAATCCGGGGAAAACATGCTTGTTTGTTGCGTCAATTGTTGAGTCAGCATCTTTTTGAATATCTTTTCTAATTTCAATAATTCTATCGTTATCAAAAAGGACATCAACTTCTTCAAATTTGTTGTTAATATACACAAGTCCATTCTTTATTATAGTTTTCATTGTTCCTCCGTTTAAAATTATTTCCCACCAAGGAAAAGAAAAAGCAGTGCCATTCTTACTGCCACACCGTTAGCTACTTGAGCAAGAACCAAACTTTGCTGACTATCAGCGATTTCCGGCATAATTTCAATTCCACGATTCATAGGTCCCGGGTGCATAATAAGAGCATCTTTTTTTGCAAATTGAATAGTTCTTTTAGAGAGAACATATTGCTTTGTGTATTCATCAAGGCTCGGTAAAAGTCCTTCATTTTGCCTTTCAAGTTGCATTCTTAGACCCATAATAACATCAGCATCTTTCAATGCGGTTTCAAGATCGTGTTCTACTTTACAGCCGTAAATTTCAGGAAGGAATCCAGGGACAAGAGTTTTAGGACCACAGACTGTAACATTAGCTCCAAGTTTTTTCATTCCGATTAAATTTGATCTCACAACTCGACTATGAGCAATATCACCAACAATTGTAATTTTTAAGTCTTTCAATGTTCCAAGTCTTTCCCAAATAGAGAAAATATCAAGCAATGCTTGAGTTGGATGTGCATGTCTTCCGTCTCCTGCGTTCATAACCGGTTTTTCTGAATATTTATGTACTAATTGCGGACTGCCTGGAAAACGGTGTCTGATAATGTATAAGTCAATTCCCATTGCATTTAAAGTACATATTGTATCTTGAAGACTTTCACCTTTTGATAAAGCAGAAATTGATGCCTGAAAACTTACTAAGTCAGCACTTAATCTATTAACTGCGAGTTCAAAAGACATTCTTGTTCTGGTGCTATTTTCCATAAAAAGAGTACAAACAGTTTTTCCTCTTAAAGTAGGAAGTTTTTTGTAATCACGTTCATTAATCTCTTTCATTACAGAAGTTGCTTCCAGAATAGCAATGATTTCGTCAGCACTATAATCATCAAGATCGTAAAGATTTCTTCCAATAAAATTATGCTTGTTTTTCATTTATCCTCCAAAATTATTTAAAAGTAATATCTTTGTGAAATGTAAAAAATAATTGATAGTTTAAGACTTGTAGGTACGAGATGATAACTTTCATTTTTTTCTCCTTTCTGTCTCACGGAACAGTATTTAAAGGTTTTGACTTAGAAATTTTTTTTAAGAAAAAATATGTCAAGAAGAAATATATTTTCTCAGATTATTTAATAAAAGTCACAGTAATTTATAGCTTTATAGTTGAAATAATCATTGACAAAAAAAGAGAAATATCTAAATAAAAATATCCATCGTTATAGATGAAAGGAGTTCTGAATGCGTTTTAACAAATTTTTCGTTGTAATTGTAACATTGTTTGTTTTGTTACCTTTTAGTAAAATTTTTTGTAAAGAAGTTGATGACGATTATTATTCAAAAAAATGGTCAGAGGTTAGAAAATTTGAAGATGATAGATTGCCTAAATCTGCTTTGAAAGTTATGGAAGAAATTAATTCTACAGCAAATAAAGAAAAGAATGAACTTCAAAAACTTCTTTCAAATATAAAAATTATTGAACATAAGAAAAAGAATAGATTATATTCCGAGTTTGAGGTTGAAAAAGCAATATTTGAAAAAATAAAATCCACAAAATTCCCTGAAAAAAATATTTACCATTCGGTCCTTGCAGAATTTTATATTTCATATTTCCAAAGAAATTCTTACCGAATTTTTGATCGTGATATAAATGAGGATGATAAGACTGATATTGAAAAATGGAGTGCTAACAAATTCTATCAAACAATTAATTATCAATATAATGCTTCGCTTAAGAATCTAAAAAAATTGAAAAATATTCCTTTAAAGAAATTCAATCCAATTTTAATGAAAGGAGACAATTCTTCACGTTTACGCCCAACTCTTTTTGATTTTTTATCTCATCAATATATTGATTTCATTTTTACCGATAAAAGTTTTGAAGCGATTAAATTTGATAAACCGAAATTTATGGAAGAGGAATTCATAGGTGATTATTTAGACTTTAGTGAAATTGTAATTGACGACAGTAAAAGCAATTACAATAAAGGAGCATTTCTTTTACAAGAATTAGTAAAATTCCATAAAGATGATAAAAATCCAGAAGCATATTTGGATGTTGAGCATATCCGATTGAGATTGATGTATGACTATTCTTCATTTATTGATAAAGAAAATAAAATTGAGCAAACATTGAAAAAGTATTGCAATCAATATAAAAAATATCCAAAATCAATGGAATTTTATTATGAGTTAGCTTCTTTATATATTAGAAAAGCAGACACTTTTTATTTTGATAATTCTGAAAAATATAATGAAGACCTATTTAAAGCAATTGAAATCTTGAATTTTGTAAAAAAAGAATTCCCTAAAGGATATTTTATTAGAAATATTGAAAATCTTTTTAGAAATATATTAAAATCTGAAATTTCGTTGAAAATGGAAGATTTTGTAATTGCTAACCAAAAGTTTCCGGCTCAAATCAAATTTTCTAATATTGATATAGTAAAAATTAAAATTGAAAAATTACTCAATAACGAAGATTGTATCCAATTTTCAGAGAATCCTGGATATTTAGGATTTTTTGGTAAAAGCAGAGTATCGAAAGAGATTTATGAATCATTCGATATTGAAATTATTGATGAGTTTGAAATAAAACTTAATTCAAAAGGAGATTATTTTCAATACAATTCAGAAATTATTATGCCAGAACTTGATGTCGGTTTTTATTTAATTAGTTCTTTCGATAATGAAAATAAAAGCGTTTCAAATTTAGTTTCAGTTTCCAATATAAATCCAATAATTGTAGCAAAAAATAACATTTGTGAAGTAAGATTACTTACGAGAGAAAATGGCATTCCTGTAAAGAATGCTGAAATTTCAATTATCAAACCGCTTCATATTCCAAGTCCTTATAGTAGAGAAAATTCTTATGATTACGAAATAATAGAATCTGCATTTACAGATGAAAACGGGTATTGTCGTTTTGAACTACCGAAATTGAATAGCTTTATTGTTCGGAGTAAAAAAGGAGAAGACTACAATTTTTCAAAAATTAGAAATCAATTTGATTATTCTGGAAGAAACAAAAAAAAGGAAATTATCTTTACAGATAGAGCGATTTATCGTCCGGGGCAAATTGTTTATTTTAAAGGATTGGTGTATGAAAAAATCAATTCAGATGATAAAAACACTGCTGAAGAATGTTATAAACTTTTTACGGATTCCAGTTTTCCTATTTCAGTTGAATTAAAAGATGCAAATTATAAAACAATTTCATCAATGAAAGTTTTTGTTAATGAGTTTGGAACTTATTCCGGGGATTTTGTTGTTCCAAAAGATGGATTATTTGGAAATTTCACAATAAGAACAGATTTATCATCTAAAAGCATAAAAGTTGAAGAATATAAAATTCCAAAATTTGAAGTAATTTTAGATCCGATTAAAGATTCTTTTAAAATAAATGAAGATGTTACGATAACCGGTAAAGCAATTGGTTTTGATAAAGCTCCAATTTCGGGAGGAAATCTTGAGTATATTCTTACACGTCAAGGTTATGATAATAATCGGTATATGTTCCGAAGCAATCCGGGAGTGGAAATATTCAGAAAAGAGATAAAGATTGGGAAAGATGGGAAATTCCGTTTTACTTTTAAAGCAGAAGGTGATAATTCTTTTGAGAAAAAAGATTTATATTTGTTTGATGTCATAGCAAATGTTACTGATATTAATGGAGAAACACAGAGTACTAATTTGAATGTAATTGTCAGTAATAAATCAATGGAATTGCAGATAAATGTTCCTGATAAGTTTAATCTTTCTGATCCTGAGGCTCATGTCGAAGTTAGAGCAGAGAATCTTTTTTTGCAACCAATATCTAAAAAAGTGAATGTTGTTATAGAGAAATTGGTTTCTCCAAATAGAATTCTTATCAATAAACAATGGAGAAATTCCAATAAAAACTTAATATCAGAAGAAGAATATATCAAGACTTTTCCACATTTACCATACAAAAATGAACTTTTTATGGAGAATTGGGAAGTCGAGAAAAGAGTTTTGGATATTGAATTAAATACTGCAAAAGATAGTATAATTTCCCATTCAATATTTGAAGATTTTGGAGAAGGAGTTTATAAAATAAGATGTGTCACAAAAGACAAATATGGGGGAGAAGTAAAAAAAGAAAAAGTAGTTATAGTTTTTAATGAACAATCAAAGAAAATTCCTTACAAAACAATTGATTGGTTTGTTCCCTTAAAAATTGAAGGAGAACCGGGCGAAAATGCTGACTTTTTGATTGGTTCGGCTGATAATCTTTCATTAATAATGCAAGTTCTTTGGAAAGGAAATGTTGTAGATCGAGAGATTATCAATATCAAAAATGAGCAAAAGAAAATTTCAATCCCTATTGAAGAAAGATTTAGAGGTGATTTTGCAGTGAACTTTTTTTCACTGAAATATAATAGAATGATAAAACACAATCAAGTAATCAAAGTTCCGTGGACAAATAAAAAATTAGATTTTACTATAAAGACATTTAGGGATAATCTAAAACCCGGAAGTAAAGAAGAATGGGAATTTTCAATAAATGATTATAAAAAGGATCCTGTTCAATCGGAAATATTAGTAAATTTATATGATTCTGCTCTCGATTCTTTCTATCAAAATGATTGGATAAAGGATATTGCTTTCCCAAAAAATCGGCAAAAATTACGATCTCAGAAGATGAATATAATTGAGTTTTCACAAAATTCTGTTTATATAAATAAGAAGAAAAAGATGTTTCATTTTTCATTAATGGGTAAGTGGAAACAATATGATAGATTTTTATTTTTTAATAACTTTGGATTTTCACGAAACAGCAAACGTGGTCTTTATTCAGAAATGGCAATGAGTGGTATGTCAGTCGATGGAGATATTGAATTTGATTCAAATGAGATTCAAGAATCAGGGGGAAACCTGTCTAAAATAAATGTTTCTAACCAGATTAAAGAGGATATTTTTCTTCGCAAGAATTTCCAAGAAACAGCTTTCTTTTATCCGCATCTCAGAACAGATAAAAATGGAGATTTTAAATTTAGTTTTACAATGCCGGACGCTTTAACTCGTTGGAAATTAAGAGCATTTGCACATACAAAAGATTTAAAATCCGGTTATCTTGAAAAATTTATAACAACTCAAAAAAAATTATCTGTGATTCCAAATTGTCCGCGATTTTTTAGAGTCGGTGATGAAATTGAGTTTTCTGCAAAAATACAGAATCTTACAGGAAAAACGATAAAAGGGAAAGTTACTTTAGAATTAATTAATCCGTTTACAAATAAAATTATCACAAAAGATTTTTTCAAAAAAAGTAATGAAATAGATTTCTCTTGTAGCGGAAAAGAAAATATCGTTGTTTTTTGGAGCCTAAAAATTCCTGAAGATTATTCTACTGTTTCATATAGAATTATTGCTGAGAGTGAGAATTTTAGTGATGGAGAAGAAAAAGCTGTAATTATTCTCAAAAATAGAAAGTTAATTACAGAAACAATGTCGATGTATATTAATCCAAATCAAACTAAAAATTATCATTTTAAGGAAATGGAAAAGAAAAAGTCTTCTACACTTAAAAATCATAAATTCACTTTGGAATTTTGTTCAAATCCAACTTGGTATGCAGTTCAATCTTTACCTTTTTTAATGGAATCTTCTTTTGAATGCAATGAACAAATTTTCTCTCGATTTTTTGCAAATTCTGTGGCTAATAATATTGTTGAAAAAAATCCGGCTATAAAGTCTGTTTTTGAAAATTGGGAAAATACAGAAAACTCAGAATCATTTCTTTCAAATTTGGAGAAAAATCAAGAGCTGAAATATGCGTTATTAGAAGAAACTCCTTGGATCTGGGATGCTGAGAATGAATCTGAACGGAAAAAAAGAATTTCTTTACTTTTTGATATAAATCAAATTGCTGATAAACAAAGACAAACTTTTGAAAAAATAAAAGAGCACCAAAATAGAAATGGAAGTTGGGCTTGGTTTGATGGAATGCGAGAAAGCCGTTGGGTGACACAACTTATTTCAGCAGGCTTTGGTAAATTGTTAAAAATGGAAACAATCTCTGGAAAAATGAGACGCGATGTCCGTTATATGATGGATAATTCTATACGCTATCTTGATAATAAATTGACTGAAGATTATAATAATCTCAGCAAAAATAAAATTGATTTAAAAGATGAGAATATTTCTTCAATTCAGATAAATAGTTTATATACAAGAAGTTTTTTCTCAGATTTTGCTTTAAGAGACAATAAAGAAGCATTTGATTACTATCTTAATCAAGCAGAAAAATATTGGAAGAATCACTCAATTTATATGCAAGGAATAATTGCTCTCACTCTTTATCGTTTTGACAGAATTGAATCTGCTCAAAAAATTATGAACTCAATCAAAGAATATGCAAAAGAAAGTGAAGAGCTTGGAATGTATTGGGATTTTGAAAGAAATTGGTATTATTGGTATCAGAATCCTATTAAACGACAAGCTTTACTTATCGCCGCATTTGATGAAATTATCGGGGATAAAAATTCTGTTAACGAAATGAAAAAATGGTTGTTAAAAAACAAACAAACAAATTCATGGAGTACATCAATTGCTACAACTGAAGCAATTTATGCTCTTCTTTATACAGGTGAAGATTGGCTAAATGATTATCGTAAAATTGAAATAAAACTTGGTGGGAAAAAACTAAATCCGGAGAAAATGGATAATGTTAATTATGAATCCGGAACAGGTTATTTCAAAGCAAAATGGTCATCAAACGAAATTAATACAAATCTTGGAAAAATTAAATTGAAAAATCCGACCAATCATCCTGCTTGGGGAGCAATTTATTGGCAATATTTTGAGAATTTGGATAAAATAGCAGAACAAGAAAATTCCTTAAATATTGAAAAAGAAATTTTTGTTTTAAAAATTAAAGATGATAAGAAAATATCTATTCCTATTAAAGAAGCAAAATTAGAAATTGGCGATAGATTAATTATCAGAATAAAAATTGCAACGGATCGTGATTTGGAATATGTTCATTTAAAAGATTTACGAGCTTCCAATCTTGAACCGGAAGATATTCTTTCTGGTTATCATTGGGAAAATGATATTGGATATTATCAAGTAACACGTGATGTTTCCACTAATTTCTTTTTTGATAGAATTTTAAAAGGATCTTATAGTTTTGAATATTCATTAAGAGTAACTCATTCTGGGGATTTCTCAAATGGAATTGCTACTATTCAATGTATGTATGCTCCAGAGTTTACTTCACATTCAAAAAGTGAAAGAGTGAAGGTTGGTAATAAATAATATTTTGCTTGAAAGAAATTGACTTGAAAAATTTGATGTTTTTATCACTATTATTATTGAAATAGGAGCTTTATAATGAAGTTTTTTATGACAGCCGGTCCAATAAGAGAAGATGAACATTATAATATAAATCCGTTATATCGTTGGGATTTAGATGAGATATTGTTTCTGATTCAACAAAAAAAATATTTCATTCTTCACGCACCTCGACAAACAGGCAAAACCAGTTCTTTACTTGCTTTACGCGAATATCTTAATAATGAAGGTAAATATGTTTGTGTTTATGCAAATTTTGAAGTTGGACAGGTAGCAAGAAATAATATTAATGAAGGAATTGGAGCAATAGTCTATGAAATAATAATGAGATATTCTTCTTTATGTAAAGACAAAGATCGTATTCAGAAGAAGTTGTTAGAGAAATATTCAAGAAAAGGATCATTGATTGATCTCAATTCAATTTTAACATATATAAGTGAAAATTCGGATAAATCTGTTGTTATTTTAATTGATGAAATTGATGCTCTAATCGGAGATACATTAGTTTCTGTATTGAGACAAATAAGGGCTGGATATGATAAAAGACCAGAACAGTTTCCACAATCAATTATTCTTTGCGGAGTTCGCGACATCAAAGATTATCGAATTCATACCGGTAATAATGAGATTA
>JAOZMQ010000324.1:0-1438 GCA_029934195.1 Candidatus Cloacimonadota bacterium
TCTTAGCGGGAAGAAAAATATCTTTTTACATGAAGAACTACGTCATTTTTTAGACTTGCTTCGCAATGAATGAAAATGAATGTGAAGCGAGAATAAAAATTCTGCGATCCCAAAAAAATGCTGAAGTCCCTGCAGAAACCAAGTTTTTGAGTTTCCATTAGGAATAAAACGAGTACGTTTAAAATGGATACGTTTTTCCTGTCTTTTTAGATTTCCCCTTTTTTAAAAAACAGGGAGTCATACTAAAATCATTATACTCACTTATTCTGAGATTTAATTCTTGGTACAAGAAATGCTAATAAAAAAATGATTGACTAATAAAATAGATTAAAAAAAATCTCATAAAAGGAGGAATTATGATCGAAACATTTAAACAATGTAGTTTTTGTGATAAGATAATTGGTACAAACGAACCTGTTTTGGTTTGCATAGTCAATGAGCACAAATTATATTTTTGTGCAGAACATGCAACAACTGTTATGAAACCAATGATTATCAATCAACAAAATTCATTTGGAACTGAAAAAGCCAAGAAGAAAGAAATCCGCATAAAACTAAGATAGCCGTGAGAAACAATCTCCGGCTAATCTTAGTCGCTGTAACAAAATTACTTTTACAAATCAACTTTGAACTATAAATTTAAGACAAATTATACTTGAAAATGAGAAAGTAAATCTTTTAATTTTGCATTCATTTCAGCAAGATTTTGAGACACTGATGACAAATTTTCGGTCTCTTTTGCAATATCATTTGAGGCAACATCAACACTTTGAATATTATTTGCAACATCTCTTAAACCAGATGCTGTTTCTGTAATATTATTCCCAATAGAAATAAATGCTTGATCAATAGTTCCGACATTTTGTGATATTTCATTTGTAGTTATTGACTGCTCTTCGATACTTGCAGAAATTACATTATTTATATTTGATAGTTTACTAATTGTTTCTGAAACTTTAGCAATTGCTTGAACTGATTCTGTTGTTTCATTTTGCATTTCTTGAATTTGTTGAGAAATTTGTTCAGTTGCCTCAGCTGTTTGTTTTGCCAATTCTTTTACTTCATTAGCCACAACCGCAAAACCTTTTCCAGCATCTCCGGCACCTGCAGCTTCAATTGTAGCATTTAAGGCTAACATATTTGTTTGATCAGCAATATCGCTAATTGCTTTAACTATTTTACCGATTTCGTGAGCTTCTTTTTCAAGTATTTCCATTTTGTTATTAGCATTATTAGATTCTAATATTGCTTCCTTGGAAACAGTGTTTGCATTTGCAGTACTTTTTGCCACTTCCGACAAAGAAACACTCATTTCTTCTATTGCTGAAGCTACAGATGAAACTGATTCAGTAACCTCTTGGGCTGAAAGATTTAACTCATTTGTATTTACAGAGGCTTGTTCAGTTGCAGAAGCTATTGTAGAAAGTTGAATCGACAT
>JAOZMQ010000324.1:1448-3999 GCA_029934195.1 Candidatus Cloacimonadota bacterium
ATTATTAGACTGAGATGAAAGTTGTTCAGAAGCGGAAGCAATTGAGTTTACACTATTATTAATTTCTTCAATTAGATTAATAAGATTTGCAAGTGCTTGATTAAGTGATGTACTTAATAAACTATATGACTTCATCGTTTCTGCTGTATTTTCGTTTGCATCCCCTGGAAAGTATTTTTGTGTTAAATCGCCATTAGCCATAGCTTCCAACACATTTGATAGCTTCTGAGTTTCTTGATTTTGATAGATTTTTATCTCATCCTGAATTTGTTGATTTGTAAAGATTTTTGTTTGATCCATAATAGTTTCAGAAGCTCCAATAATATTACCTTCAATATCTTTTATTGGACGTCCAATATAATCAATTTTCATATTTAAATTAAGTGCTTCTGTGTTTTTCAATACTGTTTCATTATTCTTCATCGCAAGATGTAAAGCACAATTATCAGTATGACAATGATTTGTTTTAAAAAGATCATAACATTTAATGTTTGAAAGACTCTTGTTTTGGTTACCAGTAATTTTTCTCCCAATTTTGTTTAAATAATTAAGATCAAATTTCTTATCAACTAATAAAAAAGGAGCGGGGATTTCATCAATAAATTTTACAAGAGCATCAATGATAGTATTTGACTTTTCTAAAACTTCTCTAAAATCAATATTAACCTCATTAATGTCTGTTCTTTTATCTAATTTACCTTGTAGAAGTTCTTCCGCGAGGTTAGAATAAACTTGCGAGATAGTATTAATCGGTTTAGATAAAAATATTTGAAGTAAATAGTAAAGTAATAAAGATGCCAAAACAATACTAAAAAAAACTCCAGGAATTATTACTTTTTGAAATCTTTTCTTCAAATTATTAGTTTCTTGTTGTAGAAATTCCTCTGATAATCCTAATACAACTGAACCATAAAATTCACCTTCGTCTTTTATATCACTACTTTTTTCAAATATTGGAAATTTTTCTTTCAGTATTGTAGTTATATCAAGAATTGTGATATTAGGCTGTTCCTCTTTAATCTTTCTAATATGTTCGTTTTCAATATTTGCATAATTAGTAATTACTTTTCCTTCATTGTTTAGAACAAAAGCATAAATAATTTCTTTATCTTGTGAAGCTGCTTCCATGTGTTTTTCTAAAGTTACAAAATCAAAATTATAAATTGGTTCAAGAGCATTTAATGCCATAAGATTACAAATGGTATTTCCCTTCTCTTCAAGTGAAACCAACATTTTATCAGAAAGACTTCTTGTAATTAATATGTTTAAAAAGATACCAATTACAATCATAAGAATTATTATTATAAACATAAACGGAACAATGATTTGGAATTTTATGCTTTTATTCTTAAACATCTAACCCTCCATTATTTGTAAAATCCAAT
The DNA here is from genome assembly GCA_029934195.1 of Candidatus Cloacimonadota bacterium. Taxonomy (GTDB): domain Bacteria; phylum Cloacimonadota; class Cloacimonadia; order Cloacimonadales; family JAOZMQ01; genus JAOZMQ01. The sequence goes on from JAOZMQ010000324.1 coordinate 2,834, forward strand.
TTTCAATAATTTTGAACAAGAATCTACAGCAGAATAATCCATTGGAGCTGACCAACCGATAATATGTGCTTTTACCGCTGAATCATCAGTTTTCTTTATCTTTAATAACTCTGTTGCAACTTTTTGGGCAATTTCATCAGGAGTATTTTTCAATTTTGATAAAGGCCATTCTGGATACAATCTTGTACTACAAACGAAAGGAAAACTTGTAGATTGTTTATTGATAATTTTTAAATCTGAAAGCTTAATTTTCCCTTCTTTTTCCATTCGTTCAATAGTGTCTGTTCTTACTGTACCAACTTCAACAACACCATTTAAAACAGATAGAACAACATTATCGTGTTTTTTCCCGAATTTTAAACTTGCAAAATCATTTCTATCAATTCCATTATCCTTCAATAATCTCATTCCCATTTGAAAACCGCCAAATGAAGCTTCACTAACACCCATGAAATTTTTACCTTTTATATCAGATAAGCTATTTATTGGAGAATTTGCTTTTGTAAAGATTACTCCTCCAAATTTTTTTAATGCTTGACCTTGTCTAGAATTAATCAGAGTTACAATTGCTTGTACCCCATGTTTGTTTTTTAATTCTACATAATAAGACGAGTTTGTTAAAATAAAATCAATAGAATTGTTAGCTGTTGCCTGACCAACTTTAGCGAAATCTAAAGGAATAATTTGAAATGATTCTCCGGGAATAGTTTGTGATAAGTAATTTGCTGTAGCTTTCCATTTAGTCATTGCTTTTTTTGCACCTCTTTTTGCTAAAACTCCAATTTTCCACTCTTTGGCATTCATTTGAGAAATTGAACTCAAAACGAGTACAATAATAAGGACTGCTTTTCTTAAATCTTTCATTTTTCCTCCTAATTTGTTTTCCAATCAATGGTTACTTTTTGAAATTATAGGTTTTCTAAATAGAATCACCAAGAAAAATATTGTGCTTAATTATCTCTTAGTAATGTAAGATAAATATATATGTTTAAAGTTGGCAAGTTTTTTTTATCTCATTTTAATTCCTTGCAATTTTCTTTATTCAATTTCTTGATATAATTAGTATCTGAACGAAAAAGAATTTTTTAACCATGAAGAACAGAAGTTCCTGAAGAAAGATTAGTTGGGAAATTATATATTTTCAGCTTCATAGAAGCGATATTTTT
>JAOZMQ010000325.1 GCA_029934195.1 Candidatus Cloacimonadota bacterium
GAAGGTTTTATGGGAGAAATTTCCTATATGTATGACTTTGATAATGAATTTCTTTTCAATTATGGAGAAGGATGGAATAGTAATTTCAAAATCAGATGTACAGATTTCTATTCTGAATACAAAAGAAGTATGGAAAATTTTAATCTGATGCTTGACTATGCTCATTTTGAATCAATCAACAAAAAAGAGAACTTCAAAAACTGGGAAAGAAAATTGAAACCCGCAATGCAAATAGATTTTGTTTTCAATGAAATGCCATTTTTGATGAAAGCAGAGTATGAAATTATTAATGAAAAAGATATTGATAAATCTATTGAACATGTTGAACCAAGAATACAAACAGATATTGGCTTCAATGATTTTTCTTTTTCTATTACTATCGAAAACCAAATTGGTGATGCTTTGGATGATGGACTCGAAGACAACGATGGGAAATTTTGGGTCGGTTGCGAAATAACCGGACCGATTATCAATAATATAGATTTTCGTTTCTTTGCCGGAAAAGAAAAAGCAGGGCTTGTTTGCCGTAATGGAGTATGTAAGCAACAAGCAGCCTTTTCTGGATTAAAACTGGAAATTACAACAACATTTTAAAAAAGGAGAATAAAGATGAAAAAATTACTATTACTTATTACTTTGATTGCAGGATTAAGTTTCCTGTTTGCTGATTTGGAAGTAGATATGAGCTTTAGTACAAATTTTGTTGGTGATGAGTTCACCGGAACAGTTTACACATTTGAATCACCACATTTTGACATTATCAACACAGGTGCAACTGCAACTTACAATTTTAGTATTGTACCGGATGGTATGCCTGATACTTGGATGCTTTTGTGGTGCAATAATGGAATGTGTCACCCGTACACAGCACCTGCTACAGTTATTGAAATGGAACAAAATGTTGCTGTTGATTTTGATGTTTCTATTGCAAATATCAGTTCTAATGCATGCTTCCATTTTGAAATGATTGTCACAGATGTTAATGAAAACACTGTTTTAACTATTCCATTTACTTTTCAAACTGAAGGAACCGGAATGGATATTGACATCCCATTTGAAACTGTAATTAATGCCGGGGATTTTATAAGTCCTGTTCTTTATGAACCGGGTAATATCTCATTAACAAATCATAGCCAAACTGAAACTTTTAATATATCAATTGAATCTGAAAACTTACCGATTGATTGGAATTTAACTTGGGAAGCAAACGGAACAACTTATAACGTAAATGAAGCTACTGATTTCTCTATTGAAAATGAAGCAAATTTTGACTTTGATTTTGCTTTAGAAGTTAACTCTGTTGGTTCTGTTGATTATACTTTAACTATTAATTCTACAGCTATTCCAATGCCAATTATTCAAGAATTCTCTTATGAAAATTCTGAAGCAAGTGCAACTTCCGAATCTGTAGTGAATTTTAATTCTTCACTTAATCAAAATTATCCAAACCCATTTAACCCTATAACTGAGATTAGTTTTAACTTATCTGCAAAAGAAGCAATTGAAGCAAATCTTGTAATTTATAATCTTTTAGGTCAAGAAATTAAAACTTTCACTGATTTAACTCAAGGTTCTGTTTTATGGAATGGTACCGATAATTTATCAAATCCGGTTGGTAGTGGTGTTTATTTCTATAAGTTTAATAAAATTGAAAACAACGAAATCAGAAAAATGATTTTAATAAAATAAGAAGGAGTCTTTCAATGAAAACAAAAAAAACTTTAATGTTGCTGTTTTTTTTAATGACAGCTGTTATGTCTTTTGCCACACAAATAAAAGTTGTTGGCGAAGTATTTACGGAATCGTGGTGACCTTATTGTCCGGACGCACGTGCTGCGTTAGTTGAAATGAACAATAATTTAGATGATTTTGTACCGTTAATATGGCAAGGAGATACTGACAATGTAAGTCCAAACTATGGTGGACGAGGAAACCTTTATGGTGTTAATGGAATTCCTCATGCTCAATTTGGTGGATATATTCAAGTTGTTGGTGGGGGCGGAAACATGTATCCTTCCTATCTTAGCAAGTATAATCAAGTACTTGATGATGAAGCACCAATCGCTATTGATTTGGATTTCAAAGCAGGTTCAACAGGAGAATTGAGTATAATTGCAAATATTGAAGTTACCGAAGATATTACAACTACTAACAATAAAATAGTCTATATCGTAACGAGACGAATTAGTAATGAATATTTTTGCTCGGTTGCAGATTATCATGACGAATCATTTACTTTGTCATCTGTTGGTGAGACAGGAACTTATGAATATGCAATCAATATTGATCCGGAATGGAATCTCGCTGATTTAAAAGCAGTTGCTATTGTACAAACCTTTTCAGGTAATCATCAAATTCTTCAAGCTGAGACAACAACAATAACCGGTTTACTTCCTTTAATTAGTGCCAGTATTACTTCTGGTCCTGCTGGTCTTGGAGTGAATTTTGAGAGTCAATCATTTCCACAAGGTGGAGTTGTCGCTTGGGAATGGGATCTTGATGGAGATGGAGTTATTGATAGTACGGACCCAAACACTTCATTTCTTTATGAAACTCCGGGAACTTATGATGTCACTTTGACAATCTCAGACGGAATTGATTTCGCAACTCTAAATTTAGAAGATTACATTACAGTGACGGGATCAAATGATATCTCAGGTGAAGTTGCTGGTCTTTGGAGTGTGAACAATAGTCCATATATTATAACAGGCGATGTAACAATTGCTAACGGAAATACTTTAGAAATTGAACCCGGAGTAGAAATTCAGATAACAAATAATAGCAAAATAGAAATTATTGGAAATATGGAAGCTCTTGGAACTTTTGATGAACCGATTTTATTTACTTCTAATGATTCTTGGAATGGCTTTAAAATACCATTTGCATCTGGACCTACAAAACTTTCATATTGTATAATTTCTAAATCAATTGATTCTGGAATATACATTGAAGCTTCAGATGTTATAATTGAACATTGTACATTTTATGAAAATGGAAGTAATAATGCAGGTGCAGCAATTGAATTAAATGCTGCTGATAATGTTCTTATTGAAGGTAATTTGATTGCAAATAATATTAGTACGATGTTAGTTGGTGGAATTGGAATGCAGAATTCTTCACCTATTATTAATAATAATATTATAGTAAATAATACAGGAAATGTTGCTGGAGCGTTCAGTTTTAAAGCTGGTTCAACTCCAATTCTTACAAATAATACTATTGCTAACAATGAATATTATTCTAATAATGGTGGAGCAATTTTCTCATTTTCATCAAATCCAACTTTTACAAATTGTATTTTAAGAGATGAAAATAATGTAATTCTATCAGCAGCCTCAACTCCTATTATAACTTATTCTAATATTTCCGGTGGCTATGAAGGTGAAGGAAACATTGATGCCGATCCTTTATTTACTAATCCAAGCGGAGGAAATGGTTTTGCTTACGATGGAATCAATGCAGAATGGTATTTTCAAATAGATTCTCCTTGTATTGATGCAGGAAATCCGGATGCAGCTTTCTATGATTTAGAAGATCCTGATAATCCGGGAAATGCCCTTTTCCCTGCGATGGGTTCTCTTACAAATGATATGGGTGCTTTTGGTGGAAATGGAGCAATTGTAGTTGAAAATAATGAGAAATCTATTGATCCTATTTCTTTTACTTCTATCAATATTTACCCAAATCCATTTAACCCAACTACTACAATTTCAATGAATCTTTCTAATATTGAGAAGAATTTTCCAATTACTCTTGAGATATATAATGTAAAAGGGCAACTTGTTAAATCACTTCTTAATAATGAACAGATCCAAAGCAATAAAATTATCTGGAACGGTATTGATAATGAGAATGAAAACGTTTCAAGTGGTATGTATTTTGCAAAATTAATCACTGCTGAAAAAACTTCTTTCCAAAAAATGGTGTTGATTAAATAGATAAAAACAAAAAAAACTGGAAAAACGTACTCGTTTAAAACGAGTACGTTTTCCAG
>JAOZMQ010000035.1 GCA_029934195.1 Candidatus Cloacimonadota bacterium
ATTTGGGGGATTCTAAAATGAAAAAAACATTAATTCTTCTATTAATAATGGTTATATTTTTTATCACTCTTTTGATGATAAGATCACAGATTGATTCAACATCAAAAAATCTTTCCTTAATAACTCCAGAAGGTAAGACAATAGAAATTTCACTAAATAAAAAAGACTTCAATTTAACCGAATTTGAAACTGCAAGAGGAGATTCTTTCTCCGGTTTCTCAGTGAGAGAAATTGTAGAAAAATTTTCAAAGAATGAATTTTCATCTCTGCAATTTGCTTCGCAAGATGGCGGTAAAATCCATCTTCCTGTTGCAGATTTGGATAATATTTTTCTTGTGAAAGTAAAAAAAGATGATTCTGAATATCTGCGTTTAATAATTTCTACAGATACTTTTGGACAAAGGTGGCTGAAGCACATAAATAGCATAAAGTTGTTGAAATAATGAAAGTTTTAGAATTGAAACACGTAAGATTCAGATATAAAAATCGGGGGAATTATATCTTTAAGGATTTGAATTTATCGGCAGATTCCGGTGATATTATTCTTGTTAAAGGAGCAAGTGGGAAAGGAAAAACATCTTTATTGAATATTATATGTGGAATAATTCCTCGAATAATTGACGGTGATTTATCTGGAGAAGTTCTTTTACAGCAACGAGATCAATCAATAATGAATCTTCCTGAAATATCAACTTATGTGAGTATTATGATGCAACTTCCAGACTATCAATTGTTTTTCCCAATAGTAGAAGAGGAGCTTGCTTTTGGTGCAGAAAATATGAAAATACCTCCACAAAAAATAGAGCAAAAGATTCAAGAGATTTTACAATATTTTTCTATCGAAAATTTACGTTATTGTGAAACAAATTCTCTCTCATTTGGACAAAAAAAAATGATTATTCTTTCAGCATTATTCATTTTATCTCCACAGATTTTTCTACTTGATGAACCTTTTAATGGATTACAAGAAAATCAGATCGATAAAATAATATCTCGAATAAAAAATTATGCTTCAGAGGGGAAAACATTTTTTATTGTAGAACATTTTGATAGATTTTGTGGAATTGCAAATAAAGAAATAAATCTTGATTCGTATGAAAAATAGTATCATTAGAATTAATAAAATGAAATTTAGGTATTTTAAGAAATCCATTTTTGAAGATGTAAATCTTGAAATTATGAAAAACGAGATAGTTCTTCTTACCGGAGAAAGTGGGTCTGGGAAAACAACTTTTTGTCGTTTAATTTCCGGTTTGGAAAAGAATTATTCTGGAGAAATTTTTATCTCTAAAAAGGAAAATAATTCTTACACTGCAAAAGAAAGATTTATGGAAATTTCATATCTCAAACAAGAAGTTTCCGGAAATATTCTCGGTTCAACTCCGGAGGAAGATTTGCAAATTTCACAGAACAGATTCAATGAAGAAAAAGACACTTCTTTTAAAGACAAAAGAGAAGATGCACTGAAAATCTATAAGATAGAATCTTTAAAAAATCAACCTGTTTGGGAATTGAGTGGAGGTCAAAAAAAACGAGTCGGACTTGCAGATTTATATCTTAATTTCAATAAATTCTGGTTATTGGACGAGCCAACAGCTGGTTTAGATAATGGCATTATTAATATTTTTATGGAAATTTTGAAACAAAGGAAAAAACAAAATCTCGGAGCTTTAATTATTTCTCATCGACAAGAGATTTTTGCGGATATTATTCATAGAAAACTAGAAATTAAACAAAACAAAATATGGGATGTACAATAAAATTATGAAAAAAATATCATTGATAATATTTCTAATTATTCTCGGTAAATTATTTGCAGAAGAAGTAAAAAAGGATTCAATGCGAGTTTATGTTTTGGAAGAGTTTTGTGTTATTGCAGAACGACCTTCTGAATCAATTGGAGTTATTGACTTGAGAGATTTCTCAGAGATAAAAAAAACATCGGAATTGAATATTGGCGAAGCGGTTCAAGATGTGAACGGTGTCTTTTTGACATCCGGTGGTAAAAATGGAGCTGATCTAAGTATTCGAGGTTTTAATAGTAAACAAGTAAAAATTCTTCTTGATGGTAAACCTTTGAGTGGTGGGTATTTCGGAGAAGTAGATTTGAATAACATACCGGTTTCTGATATTAAACAAATTCAAGTGTTGAAAGGACCTGTTTCTTCACTTTATGGTTCAAATACGATGGGTGGTGTCATCAATATCGTCTCTCGTGCTCCAAACAATAAATCGTGGTTTAAAACCGGATTTGAATTTCGGAGAAATAATACAAATAAACAATATTTATCTTCTTCGAGAAGCTTTGAAATTTTTGATTATTCTGTCTATTTTTCGAGAAATAATACTGATGGTTTTATGCTTTCAAATGATTTTGAACCGACAGAGTCAGAAAATGGAAAAATTAGAGATCATACCGCAAAAGAACAATTTGATTTTCAAACAAAATTAAATACAACAATTTTTGATATGCATTCGATTGGATTTCAAATGGGATATTCTTTTATGAACACAAAAGACATTCCGTGCAGTATTTATGAAAAAACTTATAGGCAACTAATAGATTGGAAAAGATACCAGTTTTCCTCACAAGGGTCGTTTCAAATCCTTTATAATATGATGCTTCATTCAAATATTTATTATGATCATTATGATGATTTTTATGCAGAATATAAAGATTCTGATTATCAACAAATGTATTCTGGTTGGCCATCACGAATAAAAAATTGGACACTTGGAACTAATCATCGTTTAGAATGGGAGATTAGTAATAATATGGAAATATTCACCGGTTTTCAATATGAAACTGAAGAGTACAAAAGAAACGGCGGACCAAGTTATCCGATAGAAGCCGGTTGGGTTTCCAATGATCTTTCGCAGATGAATTTCTTTGCTCAAACGTCTTTTAAAATGTTCGAAAATAAATTGATTTTGACCGGTGGTTCAGCTGTTTCAACTTTTACTCAGAATGGTCGAGAAAAAAGTATTTTTCACTTTGAACCTTCCTTTGGTGCTACTTATACAACAGAAAAATTTTGTGAAATTTCTTTAGCTTTTTCCAAAAATACTAATTATCCTTGTTTACGACAATTTTTCAGTAGTAGCAAAGGTAATCCAAAATTGAAAGAAGAAACAGCTTTAAAAACGGAAATATCCATTAAAAAACCTTTCTTTCTATTTGAAAAAGCTGGCTCATTAAACTCATCAATTTTTTACAACGAAGTAGATGATCTTATCGGAGTAAATGGAGATAATTATGACAATTATGATAATGTCTCTTCGTATGGCTCTGAGGTTTCTCTAAAATTTGATTGGCTTTTCATGCACCAATTTGATTATGCTTATTTGGAATATACAAATGATTCATCACGACCTTTGGATGGATCTCCAAGAAATGTTTTTTCTATAAAAGAAACCATAAATTTTCCGCATAATATTGAATTTATTTATAAAGGTGAATGGTCTGATGTATATCTGAGTGAAAATGATGATGTGATGCATGTTCTCCCATCAAAATGGATGAATTCCGCAATACTAAATATGAAAATTGGAAGAAACAAACTTTTATTTGGAATTGATAATATTTTTGATTTAGATTATCAAGAAAAATATGGATATCCTGGACCGGGAAGAGATTTTGTTTTCGGCTTTGAGACTGAATTTTAAATGAAATTAAATCTTCGTACTTTATTGATTCTTGTTATCGCAATCACTTCTTTATCTGTTATCTATCAAGATTTGAAGATTCAAGTAACATTGTTAGTGTTGTCTATTTCTCTTAATTTTCTGAGTAAGAATTTCCGCAGGTCTTTTCAAAGAATTTATTCTCGTTTAAAAAAAATGCCGAAATTAATTTTTACTATTTTTATTTTTCAAACTTTATTTAGAAAAGGTGGTAAAGAAGTGTTTGCGATTTGGAAGTTTTCCTGTACTACAGAAGGATTGAGTTATGGTGCGATTGCCTCCATTCGGTTCACAATGATTATTGTAATAGCCGGATTACTCTTTGATATTCCGAGTAGCAAATTTATGATTGCTTTTAGAAAATGGAAGTTTCCGTATGAAATCTCTTTTCTTGTTGCGTCTGTAATTCATTTTATTCCACTTATGGGAAAGGAAATTTTACACAGTCGAGAAGCTTTATATTTGAAAGGAATTGAAATTGAAAATCTTACAATGAGAAATAGAATAAAAGCCTTTATTACTTTGATTTTCCCAATCTTAGCACGTTCAATTATAAGAGTTAAATATATGGCAGCATCTTTAGAATTACGTGGATTTAGATTGTTTAAAAATAGAACATATTTACACGATAACTATTTATCAAAATTAGATGTACTTATTCAAATACTTGTAGGAATAATTTTTACAACTTGTGTGATTTTTTTATAGAATTGAATTTTTTTAGAATTTAATAGTGTAAAAGCAGAATTTGGTAAATGTACAAAACCATATTTTTTTTGTATTTAATTATTGTTGTACTGAAAATAATTTCATTTTTTCCTACATTCATTTATTGGGAAATGCAGTCAAATAAATTTAAAAAATGAGTTCTATCACATCATTGAGAGAATTAATTATTAAGTTTATTAAGTACCATTTCTATTTTACCTTTCAAGACCTCAGGAGTAAAAGGTTTTACAACATAATTATTTACACCAGCTTGCATAGCTGCAATTATATCTTCTTTTACGCTTTTTGTTGTTACCATCAAAATAGGTATTTTACTAAATTCTGATGAAGCCCTTACAGTTTTAATAAATGTCAAGCCATCCATAACCGGCATATTCCAATCTGAAATAATAAAATTTATACCGGGAATTTTTTTTAATGTTTCCATAGCCTGAAATCCATTTTCAGCCAATTCAACATCTCGAAAACCAATTCTTTTCAATGTATTTTTGATTATTCTTCGCATTGTTGGTGAATCATCTACAGCTAAAATTTTCAAATTCATTATTGTATCTCCTTTAAAATTTTTTTACAATTATAGTTTATGGAAAAACTATTTTTATCACTTTAATGTCAATAGAAAATTATACTTATGAAAGATAAGCACTAAATCTCAGACTTAAAAACTTGATTGTTAAAAAAAAATATAAAAATTAGGACATTACCCCAATTTATCGTTATCAAGAAAATCACTTAATTTTTTGGCTATTTCAAACGTTGAAAATTCATTAATATTTGAATTGTTTCTAACAACTAATTTTTTTTTCCATTGTTTATGTTTTTCAATTATTTGTTTTTTTAATAGATTTTCTTGATTATAATCAATCATTTTTCCTGCATTCAGTTTATTGATTATTTCAGCAGCATTTCCATTTGTCGGTCCAATCCCCAAAATGAAAGTTCTTGAGCCGATGTATTCAAACATCTTAAGAGTCAGCATTCCTTTATTTCCGGAATAATTATTTATCAGGAGTAAAAGAATTTCAGCTTGTACCATTTCACCAATAGCATCATTATGAGTTAAATAAGGAACAAAGCGGAAATCAATATATTTGAATTTGTCTCGAAATTCTGTCGGCTCATCATTATAAGTTCCAATAAATGAGAACTCTATATTTTCATCTTCAATATCTTTACTTATTTTGTTGATTGTATTTAAAATAGAAAATATTTCTCGACCTTGTGTTAATTTTCCAATATATTTAATTCTAAATTTATGATTTTTAGTATATTCAATATTTTCAAAATCTTTATGATTGAAACCATTTGAGAGTACTATTTTTTCTCCTTTTGGAAGATCTTGAGCAATAAATTTTGAGACTGTAATAACAGAATCAGCTCTACTAATGACTTTTTGTTCGAGATATTTATCTATCATTCTTGTTAAAAAAAATCTTTCTTCATTAGCATTATAAACGATATTTGTCCAAGGATCACGAAAATCTGCATACCATTTAACTTTGAATTGTGATTGCAGTTTTAACCCAATTAAATGTGTAGAGTGTGGAGGACCAGTTGTAATAATCGTATCGAAGTCAGTTTTTCTTAATAAAGATTTTGCAACTTTTAGAGCCTGTTTATTCCAAATAATACGAATATCAGGAGCAATAAAATTTCTTCTAATATAAAAAAGAAATTTCTTTATGATTGAATCATTTTTTTTTGTGTCTAATGAGCCATAAGGCAATTTTTTTTTTCCGGTTAAAATTTTAAAAATTTCTCCAAATCTAAGAGTTTTTGTACGAATAACTTTGATTGAAGGAGAAATATTTTTTTCAAGAGAATTATCTATCAAAGGATAATCTCCATTTTGAGTTGTTAAAATAACCGGTTGCCAACCGAAATTCCTAATATTATGTGAAAGCTGTATCCACCGTTGGACGCTTGGACCACCACAAGGAGGCCAATAATATGTAATAATCAGCAGTTTTTTCATAAGATATTTTCAATCTTTTCAATAAAGGAATCCCAAGAAAATTTGTCTTTTTCAGAAATGATTTTATCAACAAATTTTTCCTTTTTTGATTCATTGAAAAATCTATAAATATAATCTGATAATTGAGAAATATTTCCATTTTCAAAAAGAAATCCATTTTCAGCATGAATAACAACTTCTCCTAAACCACCGACATCAGAAGCAATTACCGGAGTATTCATCGAAAAAGCAAGTTGAGTAATACCGCTTTGAGTTGCTGTTTTATAAGGCAGAACGACAACATCAGCAACATCAAAGAAATTATGTACTTCTTCATTTGCGATATAATTGTCAAAAAAAACAAGATGTTTTCCAATATTCAATTCTTTGATTATACTTTTGTAAATGGAATCATCTCCGTAAATTTCACCGGCAATAAGGAGTTTCAAATTTGGCAATTTTGCGAGAATTAATGGCATTGATTTCAATAAAATATCTAAACCTTTATATGGTTTAATGTACCCAAAAAATAAGATAACCGGACAATTTTCAAGATTTAATTTCTTTTTGAAAATCTGAGAATTTGTTTCATTTGTTTGATAAAAATCATAATTTGGATGAAATAGTTTGATGATGTTCTTTGTTTTATTAGGAAATATTTTGATTGTGCTTTTCTGAACTGAGTCAGACATTGTTACAAAATAATCTGATTTTCCTAAAGCAAATTTTGTCAGAAATTCTCCCAAAATCCATTTTTCATGAAAATCAATATTATCCACAATAATCATAATTTTTATATTTGTGAAAATTTTCAACATTCTAATTATAACGCCAAAAGCAGGTGCAAAAAAAGGAATCCAATATTTTATAATCAGTAAATCAGGTTGCCATTTTTGGATTTTTTTAATTGTTGGGAAAAACGTAAAAGGATTATAAGGAGTCAATACTGCTTCAATATTGAGAGGAATTTGCAATTCACTTTTATCAATTTGTTCTTTACCCGGAAAGAGAATTTTGGGATATTGTTTAATAAAAGAAAAAATTTTTACTTCGTGTTTTTCACCAAATTTCTTAGCCATAATTGCTATAAATTGTGCAATTCCTCCTCGAAGTGGATAAGCTGGTCCAAGAAAAGCAATTTTCATTTAAGAAGATTTTCTATTGTTTTGAAAATTAGATTTGGAGGAATAGAGGGCATACAATTCTCTGTACAACTATTTTTATAACATCCAAGACAATCTTTATTCTCAGGCTCTAAAATTTCACCTAATCCATAAAGTTCAAATTCATATTTATTGAAAATATTGTTAAGTAAAACAATTTTCTTTTCAAGTCCAATGGCAATATGCATCGTCATAGTTACTGATGTTACAATTAGATCACAATGGTTACATAAATTAAGAAAATCGCTCAATTCAAAATATCCTTTATAGATAGCCGGAGAACTCTTAGCAATTTCTCTATTTAAAGAATCTTCAACCGGACCTCCAAGTAAAAGAGGAATATATCCGTTTGAATAAAGAATTTCAGAAAGATGTTTCCAATTTTCAGCACCCCAAAGTCTTGTTAGCCATCGAGTTCCGCAACCTGTATTTAATCCAATAATTTGCTTATTTTCCGGTAAATCAAATAAAAGATCAGATTCAGGAAGTTGAAGGATATATTTTTCCATATTGAAGTCATAACCACAAACTTCCAAAATTTCTTGAGGATAACTTTTTTTATTATTCATACAAATATCATCAAAAAGACCGGTTAACCATTTGGATTCTGAATCAGAATTTGCAGGTTTGCACTTACCATATTCATCCATTAAATAACCGATTTTTTTTTCAGCGTTTATGGATTTTGCCAATCCAATTGCATGTTTGTCTTTATCCAAATTATACAAGATATCAAAATTTCTATTTTGAAGAAAAAGGATATTTTCAATTGACCACTTTAAAATTGAATCGACATAATTTTTTGGAACTAAAACCGGAGTCAAGGTCAACCAAGTAATTTCAGCGTTTGGAAAATCTTTTCTTATTCTGTGTAAAATTGGGGTAGTTCGGATAACATCGCCGGCAGCTCCAAGTTTAATAATGAGAATCTGCTTTGAAATTTTCACAAATTGCGGACAATTTTCACAATGAAGTTTATTATTATTTTTATGCGGTTTACAGGGGAGATCTCCTCGAAAATGCAAGCAATTATTTCTAACGATCATAAATAAAACTCTCTATTGTTTAGCTTCTGTGGAAACAATGACATTACTAATAAATTCATCATATTCAGCTTGTGGACACAATTCTGCAATTGCATTTAAAATTTCAATCATTTTAGGAAAAGCAATTGTAAATTGAAAATCTATAAGTTTTTCACCATTATCATAATTGAGAATAATGAATCTGGATTTTCCAGAAGAAAAGCTAATCTTTTTGATAGAATCCCATTTTATTGTAGTATTTTTTCTTCCAAGATATTTGAATGAAATTTGCTCTTTTTCAAAATATACACTATTTATGGACAAGAAATTTTTCAATAATGATGAAAAAGCAAAAAATAAAATAACAAATGGAACTCCTTTATGAAAAGAGGAAGAATCAGCATCAACTCCATTAAAGATATACCAAACACCATATCCAATTGCACCAATAGCCATAAGAATTGTGAAAAATCTGAGAAATGGATTAAACCGATAACTTCTTGGTAATCCTAAAGTTTCATTAATATCAATAAGAATATCTTTCTTACTCATTTTTATATTCTCCCGACTCTTTGCTTCAATTTCTGAAGACTCTCTTCCGGAGTAGAATATTCACCAAAACTGATATAATCATTTTCCATCCCATGAAAATCCGAACCTCCGGTCATTAAAAGACCAAATTTTTGAGCGAGATTAGTATAATATAATCTTTCGCTTTCATGTAAAAATTTGTAATAGACTTCCAGTCCATCTATACCAAGATCAATAATTTCATTTACAATTTCATTATTTTGAATTTTCATTGGATGGGCGATAGAAGAAACTCCGCCAGCATTTTTTATAATGGAAATTGCTTCTTGAGGTGAAATACTTTCTTTAGGGAAATTGGCTTTACAATGATCTCCAATATACTTATCAAAAACTTCTCTGTTATCTTTACAATAACCAAAATCAATCATTGCTTGTGCAATATGCGGACGACCAATGATATCTTTTCTACCTGAAAGCTCAAACAAATATGACATTTCAATTTTAAATCCCCATATCTCGTCTAATTTGTCGATAATTTTTTTAGCTCTTACAATTCTTGCTTTGTGGATAAAGTCAAGTGCTTCTATTAATTCCTTATTGTGTTGATCAAAATAATAAGCAAGAATATGAATATCTTGTCCTTTATACAAAGTACTGATTTCTACTCCCGGGATTAATTCAATACCATATTCTGGTGCTAAATTTATTGCTTCTTGATAACCAGAAATATCATCATGGTCTGTTATTGAAATACATTTGTATTCATGTTTTGAATATAATTCTAATAACTGTTTTGGGTTCAAACGACCATCTGAAAATGTCGTATGAACATGAAGATCTATTTTCATTAAATTGAGTCTCCTTTTTTGTTAAGAGTCTAAACAATTTCTGTCAATATTGAGGTCAAGCGTTTTCTTAAATAGTATCTGAACGAAAAGAATAAATTCTTATTGAAATTTTAATAATAATAGATAAAATTGAAAAAAATTTAAAATCCTCCTAATATTTGTAATTTCTCGCTATTTTCATCTATTATTTAGTACTTGAACGGAAACTAACTTTTTCTGAATTTTCTTTTTTTGTCGCTACTCTGTAGCTTGATTCTCTTTTTTCTTTACCCAACGCTAACGCATTGGGCTACAAAGATATCGCTTCTATAAAGCTGAAAAATAAATAATTTCCCAATTAATCTTTCTTCATGAACTTCTGCTCTTCATGGTTAAAAAATTTCTTTTCGTTCAGAGACTATTTATTTTCTTAAATCCGCGTAAATCTGTGGCTTATCCTTTTTGTTCAGGAACTAAATAGAATTCAGATAAATATAATAAAAAAGAAGAGAGCTCCAAAATTTAACTGGTTTTCACTTGACAGCTGTTATCAGATTAATTCAAAGGGAGATTGTTGGATAATGGAAAACAGAAACGTAGCCATCTTGGTTACACAAAAATAGTAATGTAACCATCTTGGTTACAAAAAAACAGGAACGTAACCATCTTGGTTACAAAAAAAACAGCATAATTAATGAAAAAGGATTAAATTTATGTTTAAGAAAAAAAATAAAGCTATTTTAAGGAAAAAAAATATTGTTCAGGATTATCTTGAAGCAATTCTATTTGCGTTTGTAGTTGCTATGGTTATTAGAAATTATACATTCCAGAATTTTAAAATTCCTTCATCATCGATGGAGGAAACTCTTTTAATTGGAGATTATCTTGTAGCTTGGAAAATGACGTATTTTTTTACTGATCCAAAAAGGGAAGATATTGTTACATTTAGATATCCGGCAGATCCAGCAGAACCTGAACCACGGGAAAATTTCATCAAACTTGTTGGACCTCTTTATTGGGATAAGGAAAATATTTTTTTCAAATATCATGCAAAAAAAAATGTTGTTAAAAGAGTTATTGGTTTACCCGGAGAAAAAATTGAGATAAAAGATAGAAAAGTTTATATAAATGATGAATATTTCCCTTGTCCATATGCGAGATTTTTACTTGATACAAAAATCCAGCCTAAATCAGCTGGCGGTTGTGAATGGGATGGAAAAGTAATGGGTTCCAGAGATAATTTTGGACCAATTACCGTCCCTAAAGGACAATATTTCGTTATGGGAGACAACCGAGATGTGAGTGCTGATAGTAGATATTGGGGATTTTTAGATAGACATGATATTACGGGTACTCCATCGTTTATTTTCTTTTCAAAAGGAGAAGCACCTTATAAAACCATGCGAGAACATTATTTTAAAAGTATGGGGAAAAAAGAACCGGGGCATGAAAATATTAGATTTGATAGAATGTTTAAAAGAATAAAATAAATGTTAAAATCAGAAATAGAACATTTTTATATCCACGTTCCTTTTTGTTTGCGGAAATGTGGATATTGTTCATTTTACTCAATAAATTTTTCTGATACAGATTTTAAAAAATATGAATCAGCAGTTTATGAAGAACTTACAATCTTCAAAAAAAAATATTCTTTCAATCCAAAGACGATTTATTTTGGTGGTGGTACTCCGTCTTTGTCAAAAATATCTTTTTTGAGTAAAATCATTAATCAGATAAATTATCAAAATAGAGATGATGTTGAAATTACTTTGGAAGTAAATCCTATCAATGTAACTAAAGAAAAGGCAGAACGTTGGAAATTAATAGGCATCAATCGAATTAGTATGGGAATTCAATCAATGATAGATACAGAGCTGAAATTTCTTGGACGTTTGCACGACAGCAAGCAAGTAATTGAAAGCTTCGCAATATTGAGAAATGCTGGATTTGAGAACATTTCACTTGATCAAATATATGCGTTACCTGAGCAAAAAATTGCAGATGTTGAATATTCTATAGATAAATTAATTAGTTTGAAGCCGGAACATATTTCGATTTATTGTTTATCTTTGGAAGAAGGAACTCCACTTTTCCCATTTGCAAAAACATTGCCAAATGAAGAATTATCACGAAGTATGTACGATAGAATCAAAGAAATACTTTCAAAATCAGATTTCCAACAATATGAGATTTCTAATTTTTCTAAACCAAATTTTCATTCTCGGCATAATAGTGCATATTGGCAGAATAAGAAATATCTTGGAATTGGAGCTTCTGCTTCCGGTTACCTCGAAGATTTTAGATACACAAATTATTCAGATTTAGAAAAATATATTGAAGAAATTCAGAAGGGAATTATTTGTCAAAATCAGTTAAAATTGACAACAAATGATCTTGAAAGCGAGTATATCTTTCTTCATTTAAGAATGATGAAGGGTATGAATCTTATTGACTTTGAAAATAAATTTAACTTTTCATTTGCAAAAAAATACGAAAAAGAAATAAAATATTTACTTCAATCTGAGATGATAGAAGTGAATGCGAATAGTATTAAACTTAAACCGGAAGCACATTTTGTTTCAAATGAAGTTTTTACATATTTTATAAATTGAGGTTAAAATGAAGCAACTAATCTTTCTATTAATTCTATTATCGATCAATTTCATTTTTGGTGAAATTCTTATTCCAATGGATTTATCTCAAACAGATCATCTTAAATCTTATGGTATTGCTTTTCAAGCACTTAAAGAACAAATAAATGTTCGTTGGTTGTTGAATTATCGTGGAGGTTCCTTTTTAATTCCTGATACTTATGGAATAGAAAATCTCTGTAATATTAAAGGTGTCAGCTTTGAAAAAATCAATTCTGCTACTGTTGCACAAATTCTATCTGAGATTGAACAAGCAAATATGGATGTTGTCGTTTTGGAAAAAGAGCCTTCTATCGCTGTTTATACTCCTACAAATAAACAGCCGTGGGATGATGCAGTAACAATGGTTTTAACTTATGCAGAAATTGATTACGATACTTTGTGGGATGAAGAAGTTATTTCTGGAAAATTAGATGATTATGATTGGATACATCTTCATCATGAAGATTTTACAGGGCAATATGGAAAGTTTTATGCAAGTTTCCGAAATGCTTCGTGGTATAAAGATGATGTTGCCAGTAATGAAGCTCTTGCCCAAAAATTAGGGTTTGGCAAAGTATGGAAGCTTAAACATGCAGTTGCTGAAAAAATAAAAAAGTACGTAGCAAATGGTGGATTTCTGTTTGCCATGTGTGCTGCGACAGATACTTTTGATATTGCACTTGCATCTGGGAATACAGATATTTGTGATGCTGTTTTTGACGGAGATGGAATAGATCCTGATTTTCAGAAGAAATTGGATTTTACAAAAACTTTTGCCTTTGAAAATTTCTCTTTAAAAACAAATCCTTATGAATATGAATTTTCTACAATTGATGCCAGTAATTACGCTAAACTTAGAGGAGCAGAAGCTGATTATTTTGCTCTCTTTGATTTTTCTGCTAAATACGATAGAGTTCCAACGATGTTGACTCAATGTCATACAAATGTTGTAAATGGATTTTTAGGACAAACAACATCTTTCCACAAAAAATATGTAAAAAAAAGTGTTATTATTCTTGGAGAATCTCCCGGAATGGAAGAGGTAAAATATTTGCATGGAAATTATGGTAAAGGAACTTTTACTTTTTATGGAGGACATGATCCCGCTGATTATCAGCATAAAATCGGTGATCCGGAAACTGTTCTGGAATTGCATAAAAATTCGGCAGGTTATAGATTGATTCTGAATAATGTTCTTTTTCCTGCTGCTAAAAAGAAGAAGCTTAAAACTTAATCTCTGTCATTAATAATTTTTCTTTAAATCTATGTGCTATCAGTGGGTTTTATGCTTTTCATTTAAGCACTAATTAGGAGAGATAACATAATGAAAAATAAGAATTCCAAAAAAAAACACTCAATAAAAGTACTCTTAATTGATGATCAGATAATGATAGGCGAAGCTGTTAGAAGAATGCTACAATCTGAACCGGAAATAGAGTTTAAATTTTGTGCAGAACCTATAAAAGCAGTGCAAATTGCTAATCAATTTTGCCCAACTGTGATTCTTCAAGATTTAATAATGCCACAAATTGATGGTCTTACATTGCTGAAATTTCTTCGAGCAAATCCCAAAACCAAACAGGTCCCAATGATTGTTCTTTCTTCAAAAGAAGAACCTCTTGTAAAAGCAGATGCTTTTGCTCTTGGAGCTAATGATTATATTGTAAAACTTCCAGACAAAATTGAATTAATCGCAA
>JAOZMQ010000326.1:0-3765 GCA_029934195.1 Candidatus Cloacimonadota bacterium
GCATGATCTGACCATGACGACTTAGCGTCCGCCTATACGCCGGGGGAATCGCAGGTTGCGCAGGATAAAAGCGGACTACCCTGGCCATACCCCTCACCTTTTGGTTCAAGCCTGACAGCACCTTTGGCTTGTTGTCAATCACGACGTTTATCAGCAATTCACATATGTTACGCATATCGTCCTTCTTAGCGCGCCTCCGGTTTGCGATGCTGCCAGAGTTGAGAATTTCTCACGATTTTCTCTCCCATGCCTTGCGGCGTGAGGGCTACATTGTCCTCCGGGCTCTCACACCCGCCGTTACCGGCGACGCATGCCGGAATAAGAAACTGTCGGCAACACGACAGGTTAAACTTCCGTTTCTCATAATGAGAAACGAAATTAACAATACATCAGCGACTTCATGTCGCACCCGCTTCAATGACGGGTTATGGCTATGTTTCAGTCTCAAGACGCTCATTTATGAGATCCCTCTAATCCTCACTTTTTCCGGTAATATCATCCCGATATCCATCTATCGGATATCCCACACATGAACCACCGGTTTGGCATCATCTGCGAAGAGTTCCAAAACATATATCCTGTTATTGTCGCGATCATATGCGACATCACCAAACCGGTAGCGGCGTTGAATCCCTTCCCCCAACATTTCCAAATCCACATCAGAAGGGTTGTCAAGCAGATGCTCGCCGATATCCAGGTGGTCATAAGGTTGAGGATCCCAGGATTTGATTGCTCCGGAAGCAACCTTTGCCAAATCCGCGGGATCATAGAGAACAAAGCGGGGGGTAAACCGGGCGCACCACCATCCCTTGGCGCTGGTGTGTCCG
The DNA here is from genome assembly GCA_029934195.1 of Candidatus Cloacimonadota bacterium. GTDB lineage: Bacteria > Cloacimonadota > Cloacimonadia > Cloacimonadales > JAOZMQ01 > JAOZMQ01. The sequence goes on from JAOZMQ010000326.1 coordinate 828, forward strand.
TCACACACCACCATATCCTGATCCGGACAGGGTGAACCGTCAGCCATTCGGCAGGCGGTGAACTCAGAGGCGGCCTGAGTGTTCACACAGGGATACTCAGGTCCGTCCGGATTGCGGTAGCCGTACCAATACTTGGTTCCGGTTCCTTTGTTGGCAACAAACAAGACCGCTGACTTGCCTGAAGCAGTCGTAACCCATGCGCCTCCTTCCCATTCATCCGGGTGTTGATGTCCCTCGACAGAATTTTGAATAATATCTCCGTTTGCTTGCGTATCCTCGTAAAGCAGCAGAGTTGTCTCTGGAAGATGTGTACCTGATGCGACCGGAGAACCATCGTCTTTCCAGGGCCGATAAGCAATGAGGGAGGGGCCCATACCGCCCCATCCGCCATCCATAGCGCGGCCGGTTCCCAAATATTTGCCGCCCGTATGGGCGTCGGCCCAAGATGCGGGAATCTCGAACATGTACCCGTTGATACTGTACCAATCCAGCTCACCGATATACCAAAGCCCTTGCAAATCAGGTGTTGAAAGGTTCGGATTAAACCAGGAGCAAGTTGGTTGCGGCATATCCGGTTTATGGTGCTGTCCCCAGATCAGGTGTATTCTGGGGCCGGTGGCCGCATTGTTCAGATAGGTCATTCCGATGCGCGGAAGTTCCTCAAGTTCACTGAAATAGCCTTCCGCGATGTTGGTAAAATTCTGAAGGAATTCAGCCGTGTTCAGGTTGTTCAGATTTTTTGAACCAACCGGCGTTGGCGGACGCACTTCAGCCACTTGTCCGCCGTCAGGAAGATCTCCCCATGGCTGACGATCATGCCCCATGATAAAGAGTGACCCGTTGCCGGAATCGCCGTCGGGGTTAAATGCCATGGCATTGCCTCCGTAGGCAAAGGTTTTCGGCGGTTCATCTTCTCCCTGAACCGGAAGTCGAAACGCGCCGAGATACCGGAAATCAGAGGGCTGAACAAGTTCACCATCGCTCTCCCCCATCCCGGCGGCGGTCTGCAACGCATAGATCGCCTCGGCCAGACCGATCCGGTTATCCTGATTGACCTCGGCAGCGAGAACTGCGTTCGGAGTCGATATCCCGGCGCATACCTGAAGGGCCAAAATGGCGTCTGCAAGATTCACGAGACCGTCCGGGCTGCCGTCAATGTTCCCGGTTACTATCGTATCGTTCCGGGTGGTAAAGGTCTGGTCATTCCCGTGAGATGTACCTTCACTGTTGTTTGCTGTTAAACGGTAATGATAAACGGTTCCGCTATTAAGGCCGGAAATCTGTTCACTTACATCCTTCGGACTTGTGCCGGAACCGGTGCTTTCTGATGATGTCTTTGTACCGTAACTGCCTGTCAGTCCATATTCAAAATAATAATTCGTTTCCGCTCCGTTCGGATTGACCGATCCGTTTAATGCGGCACCGGTTGCGGTTACCGAAGCTGCCTTCTCAGTGACGACCGAAGGGGGTGAAATTTCCCCGGTTATTTCCTTAGTTATTTCCTGATACCATATCTGGGCGATAGCATCATAACCGACACCGTTGGGATGATTGCCGTCGTCGCTCAGGGTGGAAGTGTTTTCAAAAATCGTTGTATTGAAAAAATCAACGGTTTCAGCGCCATGACTTGCGGCATGGGCTTTGACCTGATTGTTGTACTTGGTAATCTGCGTTGACATCCTGAGGACTTCATCATCGGTAATATCGGGGAAAGTTTCATTTCGGAGTGATGGATCTGCAATGACCGGCCTTTTGGTCTGGTCATCTAAAAGGGCGATGTAAACGGCTGCCCCTGTTGCCTTAATATCGTTTAAAATTTTATTCACATTATCGTAAGAAATCGCCATTTCAGTTTGTTCACATGTCGGAAGGTCAGGGTAATATTCGGTGCATACGTCGCCGGCATACAACCCGAAAAGATCATTGCTGCCGATCCAGATAACGGCGATTTTAAGGTTTCCCGCAGGTGCGGCATTTAAATCGGATACAGCATCGGCAAGTTGCTTATTGATCAGATCCTGTGTAGTGTCACCGGAGATGGCACGGTTGGACAAGGCCGAACCCGGATAATCTTTTTGCAGCATGGTCAGGAGCCTGGCGGAGTATCCCCCGCCGGATCCATCATCCCCGTCACCGGCAGTGAGGCTGTCGCCCACAGCAACCAGTGTAACGGGTTGAGATAAAGCAGGGACAGCAATAATTATAAGAAATAATGCGGCGATGATAATTTTTTCTGTTTTCATAACGATCTCCTTTTTATATTCATGAACCTATCCGAAAATTATTTTTTAAAATATTCAGGAAGATACAGGAATTTTATTGGACCGGAGCATACAAAGGGCAGGGCATAAAAAAACCCGGCAGTGTTGATTTTTCTGTCCTGAAACCGGTCACAGAGCGGGAACAGGCTCATTGAATAATTCCTGCATCCTTTTGAATTTCTTATAAAATAATTTTCGGATAGGTTCATTTTTTTTGATTCCAGAAGAGCATAACGCTCAGATTCAGCGGCGGGGGCTTTAGTGAACAACTTCGACCGAGAGCCCGCCCCCGCCGTGTTGGGTAGGTCAGCGCATTACTGCGCCTTCCCCCCGAGGAACCGCACATGAAAGTTTCCCTTCATACGGCTCGGGCACTGATAAGACACCGTTAAGCATCCGGCAACAGACCTGTACCGGTGATATTCCCTGTGACAGGATATGTGAGCAAGGGCGAAATTTTCCATGCTGTCTTCTCCTCTGACCGGTTTGATTTTTTATGCTACAAACATGACGACCCTACGGGCCTCTGACCGGTTTGATATTTAATGCTACAAACATGACGACCCTACGGGCCTACAAACATGGCAACCCTACGGGCCTCTGACCGGTTTGATTTTTTATGCTACAAACATGGCAACCCTACGGGCCTCTGACCGGTTTGATTTTTTATGCTACAA
>JAOZMQ010000326.1:3865-3963 GCA_029934195.1 Candidatus Cloacimonadota bacterium
ACATGGCAACCCTACGGGCCTCTGACCGGTTTAATTTTTAATGCTCAGACCATATAAATTTCATGATTTCGCCTAATTTTTAAAGCTCCGCACTGTTT
>JAOZMQ010000001.1 GCA_029934195.1 Candidatus Cloacimonadota bacterium
GCGTTGGGTAAAGATAAAAAGAAAACTAAGCTACAGAGTAGCGACAAAAAAGAAAATTCAGAAAAAGAAGAAGCCGTGGATTTACGCAGAGTTACGCGGATATAAGAGAATAAATACTAAACGGAAAATAGCAAGAAATTGAAATAGTAGGATGATTATAAATTTTTTCTCTATTTTATCCATTATTATTAAAATTTCAATAAGAATTTATTCTTTTAAATCCGTGCAATCAGTGGCTTTTATCCTTTTCGTTCAGATACTAATTAAATTGATTCCCAAAAATAAGCCACTCCCCATTATCTTTCACGAAATACGATAAAAATCCAAATTCCTCAGAAGGCTCTGAGTATTGTTGTAATAATTGGGAATTATTTTTAAAGCTAAGAATAAAAGATGCCACAGCATAATTATCTTCAACATCAATCTCAATATTTGAAAATACAATTTCATCATAAAGTTGATAACGTTCTATCCAAGAAAAATTCTCATCAATTTTATTGTAACTATTATGTAGAAAATCATCGTTATAATTATCCATAATGGAATCAATATTAAAAGAAAAATTGAACTCATCTTCAATATTATCTAAAATTGATGTAATTTCTGCAATAGCAATACTATCGCTCGAAGTAATGTCTTTGCAGGAAAAGAGAGAAATCACAATAACAAACACAAGTAATTTTCTTAAAATCTTCACTCACTTCTCTCTAAAATTACAACATTTTCAATATGATAAGTTTGAGGAAACATATCAAATGGCTGTATCTTTTTTATGACATAACCATTGCAAATAAAGTGTTTTACATCTCGAACTTGAGTTGCCGGATCACAACTGATATAAATCACTTTGTGGATTTTAGCACTGCAAACAGTATCAATAATACTTTTTTCCAAACCTCTTCTTGGTGGATCAAAAATAATAGTATCTATTGTATTCTTTTTACACAATGACGGAATTTTTTCTTCAACTTTACCGGTAATGAATTTGATGTTTGAAATTTTATTTATTTTTCCATTTTCAATTGCATCAAGACTTGAATTTTCATTTCTCTCAACACAAAAAACCTTATAAACTTTGTCGGAAAGAAAAATCCCAATTGTACCGATTCCACTGTAAGCATCAATAACAATATCACCACTATTGACATTACTGATAATAAAATTGTAAAGTTTAATTGCTTGACCGGAGTTCACTTGTAGAAACGAAAGATAGTTTACTTTGAAAGTTTTATTGTCAATTTCTTCATAAAAATAACTTTGTCCAAAAAGAATTTTATCTTCTTCACCAAGAATTGTATTTACTGGTTTTCTATTTATATTTTGAATAATTCCAACAATATTTGGGAAATCAGTTGTTAATTTTTTTATCAATAAATTTGTAAAAGGTAATTTTTTACTCTTTGTAACAATGATAATAATTATCTGATTCATCGAGAAAGAATATCTTATTCCGAAGTGCCGAATATTTCCAGTATTATTTTCTTCATTGTAAATTTTTGCTTTTGATGATTTCAAATAATCAACAAAACTATTTGATAATTGATCAAATATCTCTGGTTGGATTACACAATTATTATGAACTATAACATTGTGAGATCTTCTTGCAAACATTCCTATTATTGGAATATTTTTCTTTACCGAGACCGGCAAATAGCTTTTATTTCGATAGTGTTCAGGGTAAGGAGACGGAATTGTTTCTTGAACTTCAATTTCATTTTTGGTAATTTTGTAAAACAAATCACTTATTATTTTTTGCTTGAAATCTATTTGATCTTGATAAGAAATATGTAACCAATCGCAACCACCACAATTTCCAAAAACTTCACAAGATGGAATTATTCTCTTTGCTGATCTTTCAATAAATTTGTGAATTTTCCCAAAAAAGACATCACCTTTTTTATGATTTATTTGAACATCAACAATATCATCTGGAATTGAATTTTGAACAAAAACAGCTTTTCCATCATGGAATCCTAAGCCAAAGCCCTTATATGTAAGTTTTTCAATCTTTAATTCTTTTATGATTTTATTGTAATACATGGAATCTTTCCTGTTATCTGTAAAAACTTTAATCGCCAAACAACAAAAATAGCCTCTCTAATAATTTTTTTTGACATCTTCGATTGTCCAACTCTTCTATCTGTAAAAATTATTGGGATTTCTTTAATCTTAAATCTTTTTAGCCAAACACGATAATTCATTTCAATTTGAAAAGAATAACCATCAGATAGAATATCATCAAGCTCAATTTCTTCAAGAACTTCTCTCCTAAAACATTTAAAACCACCTGTAGGATCTTTAATAACCATTCCGGTTATCACTCTAACATAATAAGCAGCTAAGTAGCTTAAAATTAATCGACTTAGAGGCCAGTTAACCACATTTATTCCTTTAATATATCGAGAACCGATAACAAGATCAGCTTCTTTAGCAGTCTCAATCATCTTTGGAATCATAGTCGGATCGTGTGAAAAATCAGCATCCATTTCCATAATATAATCAAAATCTTTTTTTAATGCATACTTAAAACCAGCGACATAAGCAGAACCCAATCCCATTTTTCGGGGACGTGTATGGAGATGAATACGAATATCATCTTTTTTCATTTCTTCTACAATTTGAGATGTTCCATCAGGTGAATTATCATCAACAATTAAAACTTGTACAGATGAACTCTGTCCTAAAACTGCTGTAATTATCTGTCTAATATTTTCAGATTCATTATAGGTTGGTATTATAACCAAAGTTTTCATTATAACCTCACTCAATAATTACTTAAAGAAGTTGCATTCTTTTTTTTAGACAAAATTTAGTAAAGTTTTTTATAATGAAAAATAAATTATTCAATAAAGCTCAACCGGTTAATATTTTTTAGGAAATCCAAATTTTTGAAAAATGAAGAAAATTAAAAAAATCAGAAATATTAGTGAAGTTAAGTAAAAAAATCGGTTCATGAAGTTTTAATTGTAAGTTCTTTGTTTTTAGACAATTCTGTATTTTAAGGTTATTTATATTACAACACGTAACTATAAGTCTTTCTTCAAAATAGCAATAAATTCAGAATTCAAGAAAAGAGAAAAATTTTTAAAAAAAAGATCGAAATATGAATAAAATTTTATAAGTTTTGATATTAAAACTATTTAGATGATTGTAAAAAAAAACACTCTTTTGAAAGAAATTTTCAATAAAAAAAATCCATTCAAAAAACAATCTCTTGAAACATAATGAGAACAATAAAAAATGTAAAGGCATCTTTTGTGCCATACCTTATTCAATCATTCTATCTTGACACGTTTTATAACTCTTTACAAATTAACAACTAACTTTAGAGAATGAGTTTTAGCAAACACACCCAATTACACTCTATATCTTTGAAGAATATAGACTTATGGATTTATCCTATAAATGACTGTTTTTTTTTAATATTATATTTACAAAGGAGAAGAAATGATTCAATTAATTAGAAAAAGAAATTTAAGAATTGTAAATTTTGATAAAAATAAAATCACCAATGCCATTGAAAAAGCTGGATTAGCTACAAAAGAATTTGATCTTAATATTGCAAAAACTCTTATGATGAGAGTTATAAATTTAACACAGCAAATGATTGATGATAAAATTCCAACAGTTGAGCAAATTCAGGATATTGTTGAAGAAGTTTTGCTCGCTTCACCTTACAAAAAAACTGCAAAATCTTATATTATCTATCGTGACCAACATTCAAAAATTAGAGAAATCGTCTCAAAATCAAACGTAAATTTGATAGATCAATATCTTGAAAAACTTGATTGGCAAGTAAAAGAAAATAGCAATATGGCTTATTCTCTTCAAGGTTTAAACAATTATATTGCTTCTGAAGTAAGTAAAATTTACTGGCTCAACAAAATATATTCCCCGGAAATCAAAAAATTACATCTTGAGGGAGACTTACATATCCATGATCTTGGTTTAATTTCAGTTTATTGTGTCGGATGGGATTTGATAGATTTACTGAAAACCGGTTTCAAGGGAGCAATTGGAAAAATTGAAAGTAAACCTGCAAAACATTTTAGAAGTGCTTTAGGACAGATTATTAATTTCTTCTATACTCTACAAGGTGAAGCTGCTGGAGCACAAGCATTTTCAAATTTCGATACTTTACTTGCTCCATTTATTCGCAATGATAATCTGACTTATAAAGAAATAAAACAAGCAATGCAAGAGTTCATTTTCAATATAAATGTTCCAACACGTGTAGGATTCCAAACTCCATTTACAAATATTACTATGGATCTTCTTGTACCATCAATTTATAAAGATCAACCTGTAGTTATTGGAGGCGAGCTTCAAAAAGAAACTTATTCTGATTATCAAAATGAAATGGATTTAATAAATCGTGCCTTTTTGGAAGTAATGAGTGAAGGTGATGCAAAAAATAGAGTATTTACTTTTCCAATTCCCACATACAATATCACTAAAGATTTTGATTGGGAAAATCCAACTCTCGATTATCTTTGGGAAGCAACAGCGAAATATGGTATTCCTTATTTCTCAAATTTTGTTAATTCCGATATGAGTCCAGATGATGCACGTTCAATGTGTTGTCGCTTACGACTTGATACCAGAGAATTGGAAAAACGTGGTGGTGGTCTTTTTGGTGCAAACCCTTTGACCGGATCAATCGGAGTAGTAACTATCAATCTTCCAAGAATTGGATACACTGCAAAAAATGAACAGGAATTTATAGATACCTTAGAGAATCTTATGGATTTAGCTCACCAAAGTTTAGAGATCAAACGTAAAACTCTGGAAAATTTTACAGTTAACGGTCTTTATCCATACACAAGATTTTATCTTCGTGATATTAAAGATAGATTTGATCAATATTGGAAAAATCATTTTTCAACAATTGGTATTCTTGGAATGAATGAAGCTTGTTTGAATCTTATTAATACAGATATTGGTACAGACGAAGGAACAGCTTTTGCCATTAGAATTATGGATTTTATGAGAAGTAAACTTATTAAATTACAAGAAAAAACAGGTAACAACTACAATCTTGAAGCAACTCCAGCTGAAGGAACTACTTATAGATTAGCTCAATTAGATAAAGGAAAATATCCCGAAATTATTGTCGCCAATGAATCTGCTTACAAAAAAGGTGGTGAACCTTTTTACACAAATTCTACTCAACTTCCGGTCAATTATTCTGATGATGTTTTTGAAGCTCTTGATAAACAAGATGTTCTTCAGACAAAATATACTGGCGGAACAGTGTTACATATTTTTGGAGGAGAAAGAATCAGTAATAATCTTTCTGTAAAAAATTTAGTTAGAAAGGTCTGTGATAATTATCATCTTCCATATTTTACATTTTCACCAACTTTTAGTATTTGTCCAATTCACGGCTATCTCAATGGTGAACATAATAAATGTCCAAATTGCAATTCATTATGTGAAGTTTATTCAAGAGTAGTCGGCTATCTTCGTCCGGTTTCTCAATGGAATGATGGGAAAAAAGCTGAATTCGATTTAAGAGAAACCTTCAAACTGGCGGAGTAAAAATGCAAATTGGAGCAATACAAAAATTTTCGATGATTGATTATCAAGATAAAATATGTGCAATTATATTTACAGAAGGCTGTAATTTTCGTTGTCCATATTGTCATAATCCTGAACTAATAGAAGATTCAGGAAATAAAATCCGACCGACCAAAAGTGAAATTATAGATTTCTTAAAAACCAGAATTGGAAAATTAGATGCAGTTTCTATCACAGGTGGAGAACCAACAATTCATTCTGATTTACCGGATTTTATTAGAGAAATTAAAAATATGGGATTTCTAATAAAACTCGATACAAATGGAACTAATCCAAAAATGATAGAATTTCTTATAAAAGACAAACTAATAAACTATTTTGCAATGGATATCAAAGCACCATTAGAAAAATATGAAATCATAACAAATCTTCCTGTTGATACCAATAAAATCAAGAAAAGTATTGAGTTAATTAAGGATTCTGGAATTGATTATGAATTTCGAACTACAATAGTTGATATGATTCTTGATGTTGAGGATATTCTTCAAATCAAAAGATTATTGGGTAACGTAAAAAGTTATTATTTACAAGATTTTGTATCGACTAAAACTTTGGACAAATCTTTCAATAATTATTCAACATTTTCAGAAGATAAAAAAATGGTTTTGATAGATAAATTTAATAAATCAGATATAAATTTTGCTGTACGATAATTATATCTTGAGCTTACAAAACTCCTGACCCCAAAAAAGACCGAAGTCCCTGCAAAAACCAAATTTTTGAGCTATCACGAGGAATAAAACGGGTACGTTTTTAAAACGGGTACGTTAAAACGGGTACGTTTTTAAAACGGTTACGTTTTCCCGGTCTTTTTTATTTTCAAAAGAGAAGGCTAAAGTTTTATTAAGCTTTTTCTTTAAATCCTAATTTGTTTTTAATTAATGCTTGAACAGGTGCCAATCCTTTTACTGTTCCTTCATGAATAGCTTTCAAAATAGTTCCACCTCCAGAAAAGAAATAATAATTTGGATCATCAACAGCAGCAATATATTGCCCCGGAAGTAATGATCTAAATTCTTGAAGTGTATCTCCCCCACCAAACATTTTATTGGCATTGATATTTTCTCCTATCAAAGAATACATTTTTTCTGTTCCTTTTGAGAAATGTGGAGTAAATCCCATCACCGCATTTACAAAAATTGATTTTGCATTCATTATAACATTTATCATTTGATCTTCTTCAAAAGATTCTGGTGCAACATCTAAGATATAATTCAATTTTTGACCGGATTTTAAATCTGAGATATTAATCCTACGATATTTACCTGGAATTTTCCCTTCAAGTGTATCTGATTCTGTAATATATTTAGGCTCAATAATTTTCTCAGTAAATTCTTTTGCGATTTCAAGAAAGGCTTTTGCTATTTTAAGATCAGCTTTGCTAATTCCTTTAATTGTAACATTATATTTAACTGAAAGAAAGGCATTTAAAATAACACCTCCCATTATAAGATGATCAACTTTATCCAATAATGAATGTAAAGGACCAATTTTAGTATCAAATTTTGAACCTGCAATAATTGCCAATAATGGTGATTGAGGATTAAAAATTTGGTCAATATTTCTTATTTCATGTTGCATCAAATATCCTGCATAAGAAGGTAAATAATCACAAACTTTTATTGTTGATGTATGCGGTTGCCATGAGCCAAAAGCATCATTTACGAAAACATCAGCCAAACCAGCTAATTGCTCTCCTAATTTTTCAGAATCAAAACCACCTGATTCTTCACCGCGAAACCAACGAATATTTGGTAAATAAATACCATCTATAGTTCCTGCTCGTAATCTTTTTATCAACAAATTCACAGCAGTATCAATACCAATATAACCTCCGTTCTCCTTATCTTCTTTGAAATCAGGAACTACAAATTCAGTATATAGTTTGTTTCTTAAATAATCTACAATTGGCTTAATATCATATTTGGAGTCCATATTGATAGTGCCACTTTTTTTATCACGAGGTCTTCCTACATGTGTACAAAGTATTAATTTTCCTCCTTTTGATAAGATATGGAAAAGGGTGCCAAAAGTTCTATCAATCCGGAAAGGATCTTTAATAACGTGTTTTTGAGCTACATTGTGATCAACTCTAACGAGAACGATTTTGTCTTTGAGGTCAGCATCTTGAATTCTTGGGATTTGATTCATATTTTTCTCCATTATAGTTTATTTTCTGTTAGTACTTTTATAGGTTCAAGTCCGAGTGGAGTACCACTTTCAATTGCTTTCAAAACAGCTCCACCACCGGTAAAAATATAATATTTAGGGTGATCGAGAGCCATAATATAAAGTCCGGGAAGCAATCGTTTTAATTCTTGCATTGTATCACCACCACCATAAAGTTTTACAGCATTTCTATTTTGGTCAATTAATTCATCTAAGGCAATAGTTCCTGCATTAAAATGTGGAACTAAACCCATAACAGCATTGACAAAAATGGTATTTGCTTTAAGGAAAACTTCTTGAACTTCTAACTCAGTAAATGATTCTTGAGCTATATCAAGAATGTAATTTAATTTTTGACCTTTATGTAATTTTCTAATGTCATGTTTTCTGAATTGCCCTTTAAATTTTCCAGCTAAAGTATCTGATTCTACAATAATAGGAAGCTCAATAATTTTGTTTGGAAATTTTTTTGAAAAATCAACAAATTTTTCTGCTGCTTTAATATCATCCGCTGAAATACCTTTAATTGAGAAAGAATATTTTGCACACAAATATGCATTATAAATAACTCCGCCTAAAATTAGATAATCCGTTTTCTCTAATAAAGCGAAAAGAGAATCAATTTTTGTATCAAATTTTGACCCTGCAACAACTGATAGAAATGGCTTTTCTGGATTATAAATTCTATTTAAATTTTCAATTTCCTTTTGCATTAAAAATCCGGCATAAGATGGCATATATTTAGTTACACCAATTGTACTTACATGCGGTTGCCACGAGCCAAAAGCATCATTTACAAAAATATCTGCTAAACCAGCCAATTGATGAGCAAATCTATCTGCGGATTCACCTTTAGCTTCTTCGCCTGCAAACCATCGAGTATTTGGCAAATAGATCCCATCAATTATTCCGGCTTTTAAATCTTTTATCAAATGATTTATAGAAGTTTCAACACCAAGATAACCAGAAGTTCCATGTTGATAAAATTTCGGGACTTCTAACTTTATATGCAATTTGTTTTGAAGATAATCGACAATCGGCTTTATAGAAGTTTTTTCATCAATACAAATTTCTTGAGTTTTTTTATCTAAAGGTCTTCCAACATGCGTCATTAAGATAATTTTCCCACCTTTTGCATTAATATGATACAAAGTTCCTATTGTTGCATCAATCCTGTATGGATCGTGGATTAATCCATTTTTCACAACATTATGGTCAACTCTCACTAAAATTATCTTCCCTTTTAAATCAGCATCTTGAACTTTTGGTAACAATTTTGAAAGAACCATCAGAATCTCCTTATTTATATAAGTCACTGTCACGAAATAACATTGACGATATTATTTTTATATCGCTACTCTGTAGCTTACTTTTCTTTTTAACTTTATCCAAAGCTAACGCATTGGACTACAAAAACGTCGCTTCTATGAAGCTGAGAAATAAATGATTTCCCAATTAATCTTTCTTCATTAACTTCATTTCCTTAATAGTTAGAAAGTTCATTTTCATTCAAAAACTACTTATTACATTTCTATAATTTCCTTAAATGAAAGTAATTTGTTGTCTTTATCTGAAATTATCGGATTAGCAATTGGCCATTTTACTCCAATATCCGGATCATTCCAAATAATACCGCAATCAGAAGATGGAGAAAATTCCGCTGTAACTTTGTATCCGATGATTGCATCTTTACTTAAAACGCAAAATCCATGAGCAAATCCGGGTGGAATATAAAGCATTTGAGGTTTTCCTGTATCAAGCTTTATTCCAATCCATTTTCCAAGAGTTGGAGAATCTTTTCTCATATCAACAGCAACATCAAAAATTTCTCCTTTATAAGGCATAACTAATTTACCTTGCGAATATGGTTCTTTTTGAAAATGAAGACCTCTCAAGACATTTTGTACTGAAAATGAATAATTATCTTGAACAAAATCAACATCAATCCCATTATCAAGAAATTCTGATTTTTTATAAGTTTCCATGAAATAACCACGATTATCCTGAAAGTTTTTGATTTCGATTAAGATTATTTCAGGAATTTCTAATGATTTAAAAAACGTAAAAGGCATAATTTTTCTCCTCCAAAATATATATTAAGATTGGATAATTTTTCTATTATAATTAATTCACTGTTCAAATTACATTTCAATTAAGCACTCTTTCGCAGCAGTTGCTAATTGTTTTCATTCTCAATAAAATCTTTCAATATCTGAAACTCTGTTTTAAAGTTATTGAATATTGCTTCTAATTCATCAAATCTTTTATCTGTAATATATTTTTCAATATCTCCTGCAAGATTTGCTATTCTCATTGCAAAAAGATTTGCAGCACCACCTCTTATTTTGTGCATCTCCATTTGTACAAGAGTAAATTCCTTGTTCTGAATATTCTTGGTCATTTCAGAAATTTGATCTTCAAGAGTTTCTAAAAATTTATTAAGAACAGTAAAAAAAATCTCTTCTTCTTCATCAAAATCTCTAATTCCATCTGCGATATTTATAGGATTACTTGTATCGTCAATTGTTTCTTTTAAAGGTTCATCAGTCAAAATGGTCTTCTTCTCAAATAGAAAAGTATCTTTACCAATTGTCCTTATCCATTTTAGAAGTGTTTGCAAAAATGTAATTTTTCTAATTGGCTTTGTAATAACATCATTCATCATTTTTTGGAGACATTTTTCTCGCGTTCCCGGATCAGCATGAGCTGTTAACCCAATTATAATTGCATTTGATGAAGGAGATTTAAGTTGCCGGATGTTTTCTACTGCTTTATATCCATCCATTATTGGCATTTGAAGATCCATCAAAATTAAATCATAATCCTCGATTTGGCAAGCTCTAAGGGCTTCATATCCATTATTTACAATATCAGGAAATAATTTTAGAGACTTCAAATACATCTTTACAACTTCTTGGTTTGGTAAATAATCTTCTGCAATTAGAATTTTCAGCCCCTTGTTTTCAATAATTTCATCATAGATTTCTTTACTGTCAAAATCAGGTTCAATTTCGAGATCATCTTTTGAAGCAAGAGCCAAAGATATCTCAAACCAAAAAGTGCTTCCTTTTCCCAATGTGCTTTCAACTCCAATTTGTCCATTCATTAGTTCTACAAATTGTTTAGAAATTGTTGTACCTAATCCGGTTCCTCCATAAATTCTTGTTGTACTTCCATCAGCCTGCGTAAAAGGCTCAAATATCAAATTTATTTTTTCAGAAGGAATTCCAATTCCAGTGTCAATAATTGAAAATTTAAGATAACAATTTCCACCAATAATTCCTGACTTTTCTACAAATATGCCCACAAAACCATTAGAAGTAAATTTAATAGCATTTCCAGTAAGATTCATCAAAATTTGAGTAATTCTAAGAGGATCACCAAAAAAATATTTTGGGACATCATCTTGGACATCTACCGTAAATTCCAATCCCTTTCCCTGTGCTTTGATTTTAATAATATCAGCAAAATGCTCAATTAATTGTCTAATATCAAAAGGTTTGAAATCCAAAACAATTTTTCCGGCTTCAAGCTTAGAGTGATCAAGAAGGTCATTTATAAGCATTAAAAGAATCTCAGATTCTCGTAAAATCATTGAGGAATTAAGATGAATCTTTTTTATAGAATCTTCTTGGCTAATAAGTTCCGTAAATCCCATAATACAATTTAAGGGTGTTCGAATTTCATGAGAAATATTTGATAAAAAAATTGATTTCGCACTATTTGCAGATTCGGCTACTTCTTTTGCTAACCTTAGAGAAGCAAAGGTCTTTTTCTTTTCTGTAATCTCTCTAAAATTCCATATTCGCCCATAATATTCATCCCACGATGAAAACACACGAGAACGATACACTTCATAAAAACGTCCATCTAATAGATGTAATTCTCGCATCAAGATATTTTCTCCTACATCTTCAGCGTTTTCTAAATTATCAAAAATAATACAATCTTCAGGATCAAAAACAATTTTTTTTATGACTTCTACAAAATTTTCGATTTTTTTATTTTGAATAATTTTTTCATCTATCCCCCACATTTTCAATAAATTATTGTTATAGAATATCACCTTTTCATTGTTGTCCGTGAGAATTATTCCATCTAAAGATGATTTCATCTGAGCGTAAAGAATTCTATTTAATTTATGAAATTCCAAATCAACATTTATTCGCTCTGAGATCTCTTCACTTAATTGTTTTTTAGATTCTTTTATTTGAAAATTCTTTTCTTTAATGATATTTTCTAACTTCTGAAAAGCAATTTCTTTGTCAGTTATTTTATTATCATTGATAATATTTTTAATGATACCATCAATAAAAAGAGGAGTTTTTGAAGCATCACAAATCAATTCTACTTCGATAGTTGCCGTCTTTTTTTGAGCAGGTGAATTAAAATGTATGTTTCTTTCTGTAAATATCTTATCTTTAAGGATTTTTTCGCGGATACTTTTTATTTTATTATTATTCCAAAACCAATCTGGAACTATTGATTTATTGTGGTCTAAATTAATTCCCAGAAATAAATCAAAGACTGGATTACTATAGATTATTTCACCTTTAAGAGACACCCTAAAAACCGCAATATTAGCGAGTTTTAACTGCTTCATCATAAATTCATTTGGTATAGATTTTATTACTTTATTTGGCATTTATATCTTCCATTTTTAAAATTATTCTATAAAAGAAATCATCTCATCATAATTTTTTGCAATATCACTAATTATTTTAGGAAATTCTTTTTCCGGAATTTTTATCATTCCCCAAACAGTACTCGGAATAGGTTCTACAAGATAATCAATCTTTTTCCCCAATTCCATTCCTTTAACAATATTATTTGCAATTGTAACTATGGAGATAAATTCCTTATATTTTGATTCTCCAAGATGGTGGTGAAAACGAATACTATCGACAATGATGTTTGGAAAATTCCACTCTTTTGCAAAGAAAGCTCCAATCTCTTGATGAGTTATTCCGAGAACTTTTTTTTCCACAGGCAATAATCTTTTTAATGGATCTTCTTCTACCATTTTGCAAATTTCTTTGGTTTCTTCTTTAAGATATCCAAATATAATAAAAGAACCAAGGTCATGAAGTAAACCGGCAGTAAACATTATCTCTTTCAATTTTGGATTTATATAGTTACACAAAATTTGAGAAGCAATACCAACCGCGAGACTGTGTTTCCAAAGATTAGCCCATAATTCTTGAGGTTGGAAATGAAAAGCCTGTTCAAGAACTTTTGATGTTAAGATTTTCTGAATATTTGAAAACCCTAAAATGGCTAAAGCATGTTTTACATCTGCAATTTTTTTTACCATTCCGAAAGAACTTGCATTTGCAGAACGAAGTATTGTTGCAGCCATCATCGCATCTTTATTGATTAATTCCGCAACTTGAGGGACCTCTGTATTCGGATCTTTTAATAAAGCATTTAACTCAATTAAAACAGATTTCAATGAAAAAGTCAGATTATCATTTTGACTTAGTTCTCGTAATTTACTGATGATCGGAATTTTCTGATTCATCTAATATTCTCCATAATTCATTATCTGTGATAGCATCTAAAAGTGACAACATCTTCTTGTCGTCCATGCACAATTGAAAAATATCCTTTTTATGAAACCGAATTTCTTGTTTTATTTGATATTTCTCTTTCTTGTTTTTTTGAGTTGATTGTGATAGAATTTCTGCTATCATTTTATCTACTTCAGTTTGTCTTTCAGGTATAAGAATTTTCTTTTTGTCTGATGGAATAATTTCAAGATCTTGTAGTTTTTTTATAATTATTTCTTTTCTTGTAGGTTTGACCAAAAATGAATCTACATTATATTCATTTGCCCGTCGAACATTGAAAATATTTCCGTCTGAAGTAATCATAACTTTTTTTATATGTGCAATATTTCTACTATTCTCTAAATAATTCACCTTTCGAACAAGCTCAAAACCATCAATGTCAGGTAAATTAATATCTACAATAATCAAATCAAAGACATCATTTGCTTTTACTGATTCTACAATTAACTCGAACGCTTGAGTAGCATGAGTTGCCACAGTACATTCGGCATATTTAATAAGAATAGTTGTCAATTTTGTGATACTGACAAAATCATCATCAACAATTAATAATTTCAATAGAAACCTTCTTTATTTGGGAGTGAACAAAATAAATCATATACTATATGAGCTCACTTTTAAGAATTATCTAACCACAAAAGCACAAAAAAGATAAATCTACTTTCTTTGTGGTATAGACAAAAAAGTCACCCATAAATTTCTTCTTAAACAAACGAATCCAACTCTAATTTTTATTCCATAAAGTCAATAAAGAATTTAGAGGTTCCAAAATTGAATCAAGCATTTGATAATTGATAGTTTGTCGGCTATCACAAATTGCTTTATTTGGAGATGGATGAACTTCAATTATTAGACCGTCAGCACCTGCAGCAATGGCAGCCCAACTCATTGATTTTATCATTTCTCTTTTACCGGTACTATGAGACGGATCAATAATTATGGGCAAATTGCTTAATTTTTTTACAGCCGGAATTGCTGATAAATCAAGAGTGTTACGAGTATAATTTTCAAAGGTTCTGATACCACGTTCACATAAAATCACATTTGGATTACCACTATTAATTATATGTTCGGCAGCCAATAACCATTCTTCAATCGTACTTGCCATTCCTCGTTTTAGAATAATTGGATTCTTGATTTTTCCTAACCGCGATAACAATCTATAATTGTGCATATTACGAGTTCCAACTTGCAGAATATCAATATTTTGAGACATCAAATCAATATGTTCAACACAAATAATTTCTGAGACTGAGATCAAGCCGGTTTCTTCACAGACTCTTTTCATATATTCAATTCCCTTTATTCCGAGACCAGGAAAACTATAAGGAGAAGTTCTTAATTTAAAAGCACCGCCTCGAAGAAATTTCAGACCCTTGGATTTAATAAAATCTGCTGTATCCTTTAGTTGTTGATAGTCTTCGATAGTGCAAGGACCGGCAATAAAGCTAAAAGAATCTCTGCCTATAATTGTATCTTTAACTACTATTTTGATTGGATTATTTTTAGAAGAGACTTTTTGATATTCATTTTCAATACGTACTATTTTTTCCACAATTGGAAAAGCCTCTAATTCCAAGTACGAGAGCATTGATTGATTTTCGGTAATCAATAAAACAGAACGATTATCGGACTTGGTTTTAGTAAAACTGCATCCTTTTGAAACAATAAAATCTACTAAGTCATCAATTGCTTTTTCATCTATTAATTTATCTAAAACTATTATCATCTCGACCTCAATCTAAATTCTTAATCATTATTGCTTATCTCTACATTGATCCTTAGAGATTACAAGTTTCAGAAGAAAACACTCCATATTGTAATCCTCTTTCATTTACTAAAAAAAAATTCTTCCGTGTTTTATGCAAGATTTCTTTAATAATTATTATTCCAAAGAGAATTAGTTCAGCACGAGCTTTGTCAAATGGCATCAATCTTTCAATATCTTGTTGAGAAGAATTGCGGAAAAGAAATTCCATTTTTTTAATATCTTCAATTGATAGCTTGGATTTATGAACTTTTTGGGGGATATATCTTTTGAGTTTACATTTTGTTGCACTTAAATTACAAACAGCTCCCCCAATACCAATAACAATATAATTTTCCATCTCTAATTTAGACAAAAAATCCAAAGCTGAAGATATTTTTTTTTCAATTTCGGAATAATCATTATTAAATTCTGTTTCTAATTTTCGTAAACCTATGGGAATACTTTTTGTCTGAACAATTTTTTTATTCTTGATTATGCAAAAATCAATGCTTCCTCCACCAATATCAAAAGTTAAAATCTTTGGTAACTCTGGGAATTCTATAATAGAAGCAAATCCTGCAAATTTAGCTTCTTCAAATTCAGATAAAATCCATAAATCAAGATTAAATTCTTTTCTCAAATAATCAGAGATGATACTAATATTTTTTGCTTCACGGGAACAACTTGATCCGGTAATAATTATATCATCACTAAAAGCGATAGAAAATTCCACATGTTTTTTAAGGATTTTTTTTGTTTTATTTAATCCTTCGGAAGTCAATATTCTGTTTTCCATTCCTTTGCCAAGAGCACTTGTCTCCGCAACTCGATGACAACTTATAATTTTGTCTCCTTTTTTTTCACCCCACAAAGTTAGTACATTATTTGTTCCCATATCAATTATTACTTTTTTGTTTTTTTTATTCTTGAAAAAGAATTTTATACATTCTATAGCTATTTTTTTATTTTGATTCACGAATTTCGATTCATAGTTCTGTTTAATATTCAATGTTTCAAAGATTTTTTCCCAATTAGTTTTTGCCAATTGCTGATGTGGAATATAAAGAGAATTAGAATAATTTCTTAAACCTTTTTTTAGGATTATATCCTCTGAAAATTTTTCTCTATCTGAATAAATTAAAAAATTCCCGGATTGAACAACTTCAGCCAAAGTGCTATATCCCATTTTTGAAATAATCACATCAGAGTTATTTATCAGAAAAGAATAATTATAACTGTCTGGAATATATCTAATATTTGGATGGTTCTTATGTGTATATTTTGTAAGAATTGTAATGTTTTTAACTTCTAAAAGTTTATTGATATTTATGAGATTTCCTGTTTCCCCGCCAAAAGATAATAACACAATTTTGTGAGTTTTCGGAATATTAAATTCCTGTAATAATTGGCTTCGTGCTTTTTTACTTTTTTTTGCAAGCAGTCCAAAAGATTCTATTTCAGAGAAGACATTCATACTCTTTTCATCTGAAAAGGGAAGTCTAATTGCCAAATCAGCATAAGAATAATATTCTAAAATATCTTCAAGGATTTTGTTGATTAAATCATTTTTGTGTAGCATCGTTCTATACATAAAATGCCAATCAAAATTGGAAATTGCTATTGATTTTATTCTGGATAATTTTGCAGCAGCAAATGCCAAAGGAGGAATGTCTCCAATTACAAGGTCAATTGATTTCTCTCGCAAAAATGATACTTCTTTTTCTATTATGGAATCTTTTGTTTGCCATAATTTTATCAATTTTTCTTCTGTTTTTTCTAAGTCGGGATAAATCCAGTTTTTCTGAAATAATCCAAAATCAATAGAAACTTCTCTCTTTTCAAAAAACTGAGGATTCAAATGTTTAAATAAAAAATCCGGTCTATCTGTAATAAGATAACAAAAAATTCCGACACTAATAAATTCTTCCGATAAAGCTACCATTCTTGTAGCATGGCCAAATCCATGATTTGATATATATATAGCAATTTTCATTGTATTTCCTTTTAAAAATCAACTTTACGAATCCATTTTGAATTGAATTTAGCAAGACTGATTTTTGTCAAAGAAAATTTATGAGTAAAACAATGCCCACTGTCGAGATACAGATCCAGTATAAAGATTGTATCATCATTTTGCCAAAAAAAAAGGGAGCATAAAAGCTCCCAATTATATCATAAATTAATATCTTTTCTTTTCTTTAACTCTTGCAGCTTTACCTTTAGCACGTCTAAGATAAAAGAGTTTTGCTCTACGAATATGACCAAATCTTACAACTTCCATTTTATCAATCAAAGGTGTATTTGCAGGAAATACTCTTTCAACAGCAACGCCATTACTAATTTTTCTAACTGTAAAAGTTTTTGAGATTCCCATACCTCTTTTTTGGATAACAATACCCTGAAAATTCTGGATACGTTCTTTGCTTCCTTCTTTGATTTTATAATGAACCTTGACGGTATCTCCAACTTTAAAATCCGGTAAATCGGTTCTCATTTGGGCTTTTCCGACCATTTGAACTAAATCCATGGTTCCTCCTTTTATTTTTCGGAAATAAGTCTGTCTAATATTATCGCAACAGCGCTTCTAACGGATAAATGATTATAATTACTTTCACCATAAATTGGCATTAATACAAAATCTGCTTTGTCGTGAACTTCATTAGTTAGACCATTACCTGTTCCAAATAACAGTAAAACAGGTTTCTCATTTTCATTAATGATACTCTTCAACAAACCAAATTCAATTTGATCATTCATCTTCACAGCTGTTGTCGAAACAACCAATGGACAAACTTTTTCCTGAATTTCTATTTTCTTTATTGCTTCATCAATTGTAAGAGCATATCTAATAATAGATAGTGCTTCTACTCTATCAGAATTATATTTCAAGGCAATTTCGCTTTGCCAAAATTTATTTATTTTACGATACAATTCTTGTTGACTTTCCAATCTATTAATCAAAAAATAATTTTCAACTCCAAAAGTCAAACAAGATCTTGAAATATCATGAACATCAAGATTCGTTATTGATGTTGTAACTATTTCATTAAATTTATTATAAACTGGATTGTGTACTAATCCAAGAAAGAATTTACTCTTTTTCATTATTCAGAAATTCCGGTCGTATCTTTTTTGTAATTTCAATTGATTTTTCATTTCGCCAAATATCAATTTTTGCATGATTACCTGAAAGGAGAATCTCTGGAACTGATATTCCGTCAAAATTTACAGGTCTCGTATAATAAGGACAACCTAACAAATTCTTTTCATGCGAATCACTTTCTGCTGATTCAATATCATTGATGACACCTTCTTGCAATCTCGATAGAGCATCAATTAATACCATCGAAGCTAATTCACCGCTTGAAAGAACATAATCTCCGATTGAAATTTCTTCCGTGACATATTTGTCACGAATCCGATTATCTATTTCTTTATAATGACCACAAATGATTACGATTCTATCATTTTCCATTAATTGCCTAACTTTCTTTTGATTAAGCAATTTTCCTTGTGGTGTAAAGTAAATTATAGGAACATTTTTTCCAATATCAAGAAATTTGATTCCTTCTGCGATTGGCTCCGGTTTCATTATCATACCGGCTCCACCTCCATAAGGATAATCATCTACTTGTCGATGCTTATTGAAGGCAAAATCTCTAATATCTATAGTGCTAATCTCAATTGCTTTTTTTTTTAAAGCAATATTTACAATACTTGAGTCCAAAAAACTATTAAACATTTCAGGAAAAAGAGTTAATAATTCTATTCGCATAATGTTATCAAATCTTCCACATCTTGAACAAAAACAAGTCTCCTTTCTTCAGATATTTTAGAGATATAGATATCAATAAATGGTATCATAAATTCCTTTTCATTCACATTTTTTACAACAATTACACCGTGTGCACCATTATCAAAAAAATCAACAACAACACCAATTAATTGTTGTTTAAACATTACATTGAACCCGTTTGTATTAATATAATCTGTTCCCGCTTGTATAAAATTAATATCCTTCTTTGATAAACAAACTTTAACTTTCTGTCCTGCTAAATCAGGTAGTAATTCCGGTTCCTTAAATTTTATCAAAATTTTTCTATCAGATTCAATAATATGTTCCTTTGTCACAAATCTCACTCTATTTTTTGAAAAGATCAAAAAAAAATCATTTATGCTTAAATAGTCAGGTTGAAAAGAATCATCTTTTTTAAACTGAATATATCCATCTTCATTGATGAAATTTCCTAACCTGCCTATTTGGTAAAGATCCGATATTCTCATTTATTCCATTATTTCAAGCTCAGCTCTTTTGCCTTGCTTTGTTGAAACGGCATTGAGTATTGTTCGAATAGCACCAGCTGTTCTTCCTCTCTTTCCAATCACTTTTCCAATATCTTCTTTTGCAACTTTCAATTCAAATAAAGTCGTTTTTTCACCATCAATTTCCTGAATAGCAACTTCACTTGGATCATCAACAAGTGCTTTCACGATGAATTCAATAAGTTCTTTCATATTCATCTCCTTACAACATTTTAATAAAAATTAGCCTTCAATTTTGCGAGCTAATTTTGCTTCGTGCCACTTTTGAAGAACACCTGCTTTTCTAAGCAGAGCTCTAACAGTAACTGTTGGTTGAGCACCAACTTCCAACCATTTTACAGCTTTATCCATATCTATTTTCAAAGTGAATGGGTCGGTTTTAGGGTCGTAATAACCAACAGATTCAAGATATTTACCATCTCTTTTTACACGAGAATCAACAACGACAACCCGGTAAAATGGTCTATTATTTGCACCCATTCTTTTAAGTCTAAGCTTTACCATTATATCTCCTATCATTTTTTTTATATATCATATTAATATTTAATGTTAACTTTTTTTCACAAGCTGTGAAGTCAAGTTAAATCTTAAATGGAAATCCATTTTTCCCTTTTTTCTTTTTGGGGTTATTGAACATCTTTATCATTTTCTTCATTTGAGTAAATT
Source organism: Candidatus Cloacimonadota bacterium (assembly GCA_029934195.1). Taxonomy (GTDB): domain Bacteria; phylum Cloacimonadota; class Cloacimonadia; order Cloacimonadales; family JAOZMQ01; genus JAOZMQ01. The sequence goes on from JAOZMQ010000001.1 coordinate 20,059, forward strand.
GTTTAAGCAATCTATTTATTTGCTGTACAGAAGTTCCACTTCCTTTTGCAATTCTAATTCTTCGACTTCCGTTAATAATGCCTGGAATTTCTCTTTCTTTTTTAGTCATTGAATAAATAATAGCTTCAATTTTAGATATTTCCTTATCATCAATTTTAACATCTTTCAAAGCTTTAGAATTTACACCCGGAATCATTGAAAGAATTTGATCCAAAGGACCCATTTTTTTTATTTGATGTAATTGGTCTAAAAAATCAGAAAATGTGAATTGGTTTTTCTTTAACCTCTCTGCCAATTTTTCTGCTTTTTCTTTATCCATTGAAGATTCAGCTTTTTCAATTAATGAGAGAACATCACCCATTCCGAGAATTCTTGATGCCATTCTATCAGGATAAAATTCTTCTAAATCATTGGCTTTTTCACCAGCACCAACAAACGCAACCGGTTTATTTGTTACAGCTTTGATAGAAAGAGCAGCTCCACCTCTTGCATCACCATCCATTTTGGTAAGAATTACACCATCAAAACTCAATTGTTCATTAAATTCTTTTGCAACAGTAACAGCATCTTGTCCGGTCATCGCATCTGCAACAAAAAATATATAATCAGGCTTGAGAAAACTTTTCAGTTCTCTTAATTCCATCATCATTTTCTCGTCAACATGAAGCCTTCCAGCTGTATCAAAAATAATCAGATTACTAAATAAATTCTCAGCATTTTTAATAGCAGTACGTGCTATTTTCACTACATCTTTTGTGTCTTCAGAAATTACTGGAATATCAAGTTGCCGTCCTAAAACCTTAAGTTGTTCAATAGCTGCCGGTCTATAAATATCACAAGCTGCCATTATTGGTTTACTACCTTTTTTCCTAAAATATTGAGATAGTTTTGCACATGCAGTCGTTTTTCCAGCTCCCTGTAAACCAACCAACATTATTTTGCTTACTCTATTTGATTGAAGTTTAACTTTAAAAGAATCATTTCCCATCAAATGAATAAGTTGTTCATGAACAATTTTTACCACTTGCTGACCAGGCTGAAGACTCTTCATAACTTCTTGTCCAACAGCACGAGTTTGAACTTCTGATATAAAATTTTTAACGATTTTAAAATTTACATCTGCTTCAAGTAAAGCACGACGAACTTCTCTCAGTGAATCTTTTATATTTTGTTCAGATAACTTTCCTTTACCTTTTAATTTTTTAAAAACCCCATTTAACCTTTCTGTCAATTCTCCAAACATTATCGTAAACTCCCTACTTTTGCAGAATAATCATTTCCACTAAAGATATAAGATCCTGAAACTAAAATTTCAGCACCTGCTGCAATAAGCTTTTTAGCATTCAGATCGGTAACACCACCATCAATTTCAATACATAATTCTTTTCGTTTTAATTTCAGTATTCTAATTTTTTCATAAACTAATGATAAAAAAGTTTGTCCCCCAAAACCTGGATTTACACTCATCAATAAAACAAAATCAAGATCATTAATTATTGGGAAAATGGTTTCGACAGGTGTCGCTGGATTTAAAGCAACTCCGGCTTTACAATTATTCTCTTTAATTTTCGAGATCAATCGGTGAAGATGAAAAACTGTTTCTTGATGAATAGAGATATAATCAACTCCAATTTTTGATAAGTTATCGATGTATATTTCCGGATTTGTCACCATCAAATGTACATCAATTTTTAGATTTGTAAATTCTCTGATTTGTTTTATTATTGGAAAACCAAAAGTCAAATTTGGAACAAAATGACCATCCATAACGTCAAGATGTAAAATTTCAGATCCAGACTTTTCAATTAATCTAATCTCTTTTTCTAATCTTAAAAAATCTGCTGCGAGCAGAGAAGGAGCTATTTTTACCATTTATTTTTCCGTTTACTTTTCATAAAAAAAAGAATATTTTCAAGCTTGATTCCTGTATAGTGTTCTATCTTTTGCAATAGAATTTCTTTTTGAAGAACTAATTCTTGCAACCAAACACTATTTTCCACATTTACAAAAAGTATTTTATTTTCTAATTTATAAATAAAAGCACGCTCTGCCAGAATCGAGCCCATAAGCTTTTTCCATGACAGAGCAATTGTTATTAAATCTCTCTTATCTTTACCGGCAATTTTATATACAAGTTGTACAACTGAATTACCGACTTTATGAAATTCCTTCAATTATTCTCTAACTTTTGCAAGCAAAGAAATTCCCGACCATGCGAATATAGAAAGGAATAATGTTGAATAGTAAGCACTTCCAAGAGCACCATAACTACTATTAAACTTGAGCATAACAAATCCCGGAATTGTTGCTAAAATCACAAAGATTATATATCCTAAAAGAGTAATCATGCTATTATTTCCTTTGTGTCTGTTTATCAATATAACAGTAAATATTCCAACAATAACCATAAGTATTGTACCTGCAATTAGTAAAAATCCATTAATAGAATTTGCGGTTGCATCTTTGAATGATTTATATGGCATATATAAACTAAGAAGAATTAGTAATACACCTAAAACGATATAAAAATACTTTGATTTCTGAGAAGTCGGTTTTTTGTGTTTCCGAAATTTTTCATATAAGAAAACACCCAAGAAAACTAATAAAAAGAAAACAAAATATACTGGTATCATCATTTTGGGATTTTCGCTAGCAAAACCCAAAGCTGAAAACGAGCCTAATAGTGCGATCCACATAAGCCCTTTTAGAATTAACGATACTATATTTTTCAAAAGAACCTCCTTACAGGTCTAACAATGCTACTCTTTTTCTACTTTTACTTTAATCTTAGCAGTAATGTCTGTAGCAATATTGATATCAACATCAAATTCGCCGAGTTCTTTAATATGTTTATCAAGAACTATAGCAACTCTACTAATTTTTAAGTCTAATTTTTCCAATTCATTCACAATATCAACATCAGATACTGATCCAAATAAATGATCATGCTCATCAGCTTTTCTTATGAAAGAGATTTCAACATTATTGATTTTTGCAGCAAGAGCTTTCCATTCATTAAATTTCTCTAATTTTTTCTCTTCTGCTACTTTTTTAATACTTTCAATTTTTTTTAAATTGAATTCCGTTGCCATTATTGCTTTTTTTTGAGGTAAAAGATAATTTCTTGCATAACCATTTGCACAAGTTACTACATCACCGGCTTTTCCTAATTTATATATGTCATCCACTAATATGATCTTCATTCAGATCCTCCATCTTGTTAATTTTTCTAAAATCAAACCAAATATCAAACAGTCCCATTATTGCGATTAAAACCAATAAATATGGATTTAAAAAAAACGAAAAAAATAAAACTGCTTGAAGAATTTTTGAGCTGGAGAACAATTGTCCCCAATAAAAATTTATAATTGCAAATCCTTCTAAAAGAAAAACCGATAAAACAATTATAAATAAATTCAAACCTATTATACGCAAATTTGGAATTAGATAAACAACCATACTCGCTATTAGAAAATATACAATTTCATGCGGTAGAATTAATTTTTTAAAATTCCATTTAATCTCTATTTTTTTTGAAAGAAAAAATAAACCGAGATACAATGCAATTGACATTACAAAAAAAAATATTGCCATTTGAAAAGTATCAAATTTTTCCCAACTATCTGTTATTGCTTTGATAAATATTTCAGACTCTTGACCTTTTGGTACTAAGCCTTCTACTTGTGAAATTATTTCAGTAATGTGGTTACTTTTTTCTGAGAAAATTTTTGGCCATATGAAATAGAAACGAAATATTGAATAAATAAAATTTATAGAAATTCCGCTCAAGACAGACAGCAGAAAATTTTTCTTATGTTTTAGAACATATAAACTTGTACTGGTAATTAAAATGATAAAAATCAAGCTATCACCAATATGAAGAGAATCACTTATCCCTAAAACAATTCCAATTACAAATACTATTAGAAAAGGAATATAAAATTTTAAATTATAGTTCTCTTCTTCTAATAAGAATTTACCACAAATAGATAAAATAAAGACCAAAGCCCAAAAAGGACTAAAGACCGCAATAGTTCCACCAATTATTGCGTATAATGATTTTTTTGACACAACTATTCGTTTATATACGCAATTAAAGCCATCTGACGAGCTTTTTTTATTTCGCGAACAAGTTTTCTCTGATGTTTTGCACAAGTTCCTGTTAAACGAGTTGGTTCAATTTTACCACTTTCAGCGGTAAATTCTTTCATCATATCGGTATTTTTATAATCTATAACTAATTCTTTATTTGAGCAAAATTTGCAGTATTTCTTTTTAAAGGCTCTTCTTTTTCTTTCAAATCTTCTTGCCATTTGTTTTTCTCCTTAATTAAAATGGGACATCATCATCGGTAACATTTGGAGTAGGAGCTTCTTTTGTAAACCCTGTTTCTTCATGTACTTCATTATTTGGAGCACTTGAGTACTCACCTACTTTTTCGAGGAAATGAACTCTATTTGCTACAATTTCCACAATTTTTCTATTGTTATTATCTCGATCAACGTAAGAACGGGTCTTCAGATAACCTTCTACAACTAAAGGACTCCCTTTATGTAATTCTTCTGCACATTGTTCTGCACGTTTATTCCAGACGACAACATCAATAAAACTGGCTTCTTGCTTCCATTCTCCTGATGAATCTTTGTAGTTTCTATCAAAAGCAATCGACATGTTTGCTACCGCCATCCCAGATGGAGTATATCGGAGATCAATATCTCTTGTAAGACGACCACTGATTGTAATAGAATTTATTCGCGGAAATCTTAATTCTTTTGCCATAACTAACCTCTCTTACTCTGCAATAAGAATATTGTGTCTAATTATATTCTCATTAAGTTTAATCTGAAGATCAAATTCTTTAACTTTGTCTTGTTCAATGTTATAATAATTTACAAAATAAAATGCTTCTTTAATTTTTCTTATCTCGTATGCAAGTCTTCTTTTGCCCCATACATCAATTTCGATAATTTCACCGCCATTATCTGTAATATACTTGAGAATCTTTTCATTCTCTTTAGTAGCATCTTCCTTGCTAAATGTTGGTGACAACATTATCATGCTTTCATATTTTTTCATTTAGTCTCTCCTACGGTCTGTTGATTCTGAAATAAAGTTTCAGAATAGGTTGTTTTATTCCTGCTATAATAATTTAACAATTCCTTAAATGAATAGTTTATATATTCATCCAGAATATCAATTGAAAAATCAAAACACTTGGTCATGATTTTCATTTCTTCATCGGAAAAATCTGATAATACAAAATCAGATAATAATTCCTGTGATGGTTGTTCAACTCCAATTCGCATTCTTTTGAAGTCTTGGGAATTCAATACTGAGATTATAGATTTAAGACCATTATGCCCACCATCACTTCCTTTTGAGCGAAATCTTAAATCACCACTTTTCAGATAGATATCATCAACAATTATTAATATATCATCAATACTGAATTTTTCAATTGCTGTTAGAACAGCATTTCCACTTCGATTCATATAGGTAGTTGGTTTAATTAAAACCGCATCATTATATTCTGCAAACAGATAATTAGCTTCTTTTTTAAAGGAAAGACCCTTTTTTGAAGCAAAATTATCGAGGATAATGAAACCTATATTATGTCTATTCAAAGAATATTTCTTACCTGGATTCCCCAAGCCAACAATCAACTTCATTATTCAGCTGATTCTTCTTCTGTTCCTTCTTCTGCTTCTTCTTCATCAAGAGAAGAACCACGTGGTTTATGAACAATTGCTAATCCCTGATCCATTTTCACATTTGTTTCCATATTTTCAAGAGCAATATCTCTCAAATGGATACCTTCGTTTAATCCTAAATCTGAGACATCAATCTTAATATCTTCAGGAGCATCTTTCATGAGACAAATAACTTCGAGAGAACGTAGTAAAACTTCTAAACGTCCACCTTTATCAACTCCTTTTGGCACACCAACATAGGTTAAGGGGATCATTAGATGGATTGGTTTTCCTGCTTCAATTTCGTTGAAATCTACATGAACAAATCTCCTTGATACAGGATGCATTTGCTTTTCTTTGATAATTGTTCTGTAAGTTTTTCCCTCAAATTCTACATCAAAAAAAGCAACATTTCCATAGCTTTCTCTAAGAATTTTTAAGAATTTAGATTCTTTCAAAACAATATTTTTGCCTTTTTGGCCTTTTGTGTAAAGAACACCAGGAATCATTCCGCTTTTTCTAAGATTTTTTAAATCGGATTTTTTCCCGAGCTCTCTACCTTTCGCTTCAATTTTAAGTATCATTTTATCCTCCGCATTTCTATCTGAAAAGAATGCTAATTGATTCTTCAATATGTATTTTTTTTATAGCTATTGCCAATAATTCTGCAATAGACAATTGAATTATTTTTTTATTTTTTCCTTTAACTTCGTTTAAAGGTACCGAATTTGTAATGAATAATTTCTCTATTGGAGAGTTCTGAATTTTATCAACCGCATCACGAGATAAAACCCCATGAACGCAAGCTGCAAAAATTCTCTTTGCTCCTCGTTTTTGTAAAGCATAAGAAATCTTTGTTAGGCTTCCACCTGTATCAATTATATCATCAAACAAAATTGCTGTTTTACCTTTTACATCGCCAATAATATTCAATATCTCAGCTTTATCATCATTTCCTATCCTTCGCTTATCCCCAATCGCTAACCCACATTTCAATCTTTTTGCCAAAGCTCTTGCTCGGTTTGCACCACCGGAATCAGGAGAAACAACAACAATATCTTTAATATCTAAATTTGATTTAAAGTATCTCGCAAAAATTGGTATAGAAAACAAATGGTCAACAGGAATATTAAAAAAACCTTGAATTTGATCAGCATGTAAATCAACTGTAATTATTCTATCTGCTCCAGCTGTCGTAAGAATATCCGCTACAAGTTTTGCTGTAATAGGAACACGCGGTTGATCTTTTTTATCTGATCTAGCATAGCCATAATAAGGTATCACGCAATTAATTCTTTTAGCAGAAGCACGCTTCAAAGCATCAATCATAATCAATAATTCCATTAAATTATCATTTACGGGAAAGCAAGTTGGCTGTACTATAAAAGCATCAGCCCCACGAACATTTTCATTGATTTTAACGAAAGATTCATTATTGGAAAATTTAATAACTTCAGCATCACCAAGAGGAATCCCAGCAAATTTTGCGACTTCTTTTGCAAGTTCTTTATTGGCATTTCCTGTAAATATTTTAAGTCTAGAAAACATTATATTTCTCTCTTTTTCTTTTTTTTGCTTTTGTAATAGCTGTCCAAAATCCAAGTGTTGAATACTTTTTTTGCAAAGATTCTGCAATCTCTCTATTTGGACAAAAACCAATAATAGTTGGTCCACTACCTGAGAGTATAGAATTCATTGCACCATTTTTTTTTATCTCATTGATAATACTATTAATCTGTGGATAAATTTTACAAATACCATTTTGAAGAGCATTGTAAGAAAATTTAAAGTCAAAATTTTCTAAAAATTTCATCAAACTATGAGTTTCTTGCTTTTTAGCAATATTATTGTATGCTTCTTTACTTGAAACAGCAAATCCCGGATTTACAAGAAAAATATTCTCAATATTGGATATATTATTAATCTGATTAATAATTTCTCCTCTTCCGGAGCCAACAGCAATACCGCCTTCTAAAAAGAAGTTAATATCACTTCCAAATTTTTCAGCAATAAGATTCATTGAATTCTTTGATAATTTCAAATCCCATAATTCAGACAATCCAATTATGGTAGATGCAGCATTGCTACTTCCACCACCTAAACCAGCTGCTATTGGAATATTTTTTTCAAGAGTTATCTCAACTCCGAATTTCACATCAAATTCTTTCTGCAAAAAAGCTGCAACTTTATAAATTAAATTTTCTTTATTTTGCAAAGATTCTACATTTGCCAAAATTTTTATCTCTTGATTATTTGTCAAAGAAAAACTTAATTTGTCATTAACCTCTATTTCGATAAAAACAGTTTTGATATTATGAAATCCGTCCTTACGTTTATTAACGATATCAAGAAACGCGTTTATTTTTGCGTAAGAAATCAAGTCCAAATTTATTCTTTTTATCTTTCCCTTCCCCATAATAATAATAATAATAATAATAATAATAAGCATATCCGCTATAATATTTCTGCACATCAATACCATTAACTATTATACCTGAAATGTTAACGTTTATATTTGCAAGAATTTCTTTTGTCCTTAAAATAATATTACGATCAGTAACATTAGTTCTTACAACAAGTGATAGAACATCAATTTGATTTGCAAGAATCATCGCATCAGTTACGGCAATTACCGGTGGTGAATCAACTAAAATATAATCATATTTTTCTTCTAATTCGTCAAAGAATTCTGACATTCTACTTGAGGCAAGCATTTCTGAAGGATTTGGTGGAACTAGACCACTTGTGATAATATCAAGATTATCTATATCAGATTTTTTGCAAATATCATCAATTTTAATTTTTGTATCGGATAAATAATCGCTTGCTCCATTTTTTTTATCCAGATTAAAAATAGAATGAATTACCGGTCTTCTCATATCAAGATCCATTAAAATAACTTTAGCATCCATTTGAGCAATTGCAATCGCAAGGTTTGAAATTGTAGTAGATTTACCTTCTTTAGGACCTGAGCTTGTTACTAAAATTTTCAGTGCTTTCTTCTGCGTACTGTTTTTTGAAATAATATTAGTACGCAGAGTTCTATATGCTTCAGCAACCGGAGATTTGGGAGCGTAATGAGTAATTAACCGTGTTGTCATCTGGTATTGTGATTTTTTAAGTTCTTCTATTCTCTCTTCTGAATCAGTTTCAAGAATCATCTGATCTACATTTTCGATTTCAGCTTCTGATAATCTAATAAATGGAATTGTTCCAATAATTGGTAGTTTAACCCAAGTTTCTACATCGCTCAAAGTTCTGAGCTTTGTATCGAGGGAATGAATTAAAAAAGCGACACCAACACCTAATCCAATTCCCAAGACCAAACCTATCAATAAATTCATCTTCTTTTTTGGTTTAATCGGACCCAATGGTAAAGAAGCAGCTTCAACCATTCTAATATTACCCATTTGCCCATGTTCAGCTATTTTAGCATCTTCATATTTTTCTACAAGCATCGCATGAATTTTATCATTCATAGCATAAGTTCTGGTTAATCGAGCTAATTCTAATTCTGTATCAGGGAGTATAGTTATTTTTTTATTATACTCACCAACAGCTTTTTTCAAGCTATTTATTTTGGAATCAGCCACATTTTGATCAATTTGAGCAAGAGCAATTTTTTGAATTAGAGTTGCTCTGTATTGAAGAGGATCGGTTGAACCAACTTTTACTGCAACAATACGTTTTACTTCTTGAACTAACTTTTTCTTTGCATTTTCAATTTCATTATTGAGTTCAATCAATTCAGGATGGTCTGCATTGTAACCATCTTTTGTAAGTAAATTTGCAAGTCTTGCTTGATTATCAACAACTGATTTTCTTAATTCTTCAAAAAATGGTGATGTAATAAGAGAATTTACATCAAGTACAATAGAATCTTGCATTGTTAATTCTGATTTAAGATATTTTAATTGTTCTGTGGCTATAGAATAATCTGTTTCTGCAGCTTGTAGCAAAGTTTCAACATCTGAAACATTTTCGATTAATTTCCGAGTTTCCTCTGATAACAAAGAAATCCCATTCTCCAGTTTATATTTCCTTAAATCTTCTTCTGAGTTTCTTAATCTTCTGTTTAATGACTCCAAATTTGATTCTAAGAATTGTTCCATATTTTTTAATTCTGTTCGAGCAAAAAGAGTACTTTGCTTTGATAAAGCATTTGCTGCAGCATTTGCAATTTTCTGTGCTTCTTCCGGATTTGTGGATTCACAACTAATAGTTAAAATATCTGTCTCACGTTTTGTTTCTACTTCAACAATTCCTAATAAAACACGAACAGGGTCCTCAGCCATAGAAATAGGAAATTCCTCAAAATTATCTTCTAATTTAAGTAAACCATAAGCTAATTCCATAACAGGTCTGCTTTTCAAAATTTCAATATTATTGTTTATTGATGTGCTTGCAATTCCGGGGGTCGAGAAAAAGGACATTTCTTTATTTCCGGATTCTATTAATATTCTTGAGCTTGCCCTGTAAATTTTGGGAGATTTAATTGTATAGATTACAGTAGCGGTAAAAACAACAATAAAAATTAATAGAATTATCCATTTAAAACGAGCTACTATACGCATATAATCAGATAGTTTTATCTCCTGTTCTTGCGTATTATCATATATTTGATTTTCCATATTGATTCCTTAGTTTCCTGTAAATAAGTTATAAACACCAAAAACCATAGAAACATCAGCTAAGAAACGGACTCCTCTTCTAAAAGCATAATAAATAGTTCCAGAAACAATTATTGTATCTCCAGGTTCTAATTTTGGAATAAGTTTTTCATCCCCTGATTCCATATATTTACGCATATTAACTTCAATTATTCTATCCCCCTCTGCAGTAGGTCTAACAATTTTCACTTTTGAAAGTTTTGCGTCTTCTGTTGGACCACCAGCAAGTGAAATTAAAGCTAATAAATCGGTATTATCCGGAACAATATATAAACCGGGTTTTTTAATTTGTCCCCAAATATACGTCTTGATCTTTAGATTTTCAGACCCTGCAATTGAGCCGGAGAACATGTAGGCTGAAGTATTATTAGTTGACTGAAAATTACTATTATTCTGAGCAACAATAGTAAAACACATAATTATAAATAATATAAAAAAGATGATTTTTTTCACATTAACCTCTGATATTTTTTTTGCAAAAAGGAAATCTGTTCTTTGTACGTCAAGTAAAAATCCTTTTGGGTTGAAGAATTAAAATTCAAATGCACTTATTATTGATTCAGATCCTGATTTTTTATCATTATCATCACCAAAAGCATCAACTCGCCAATAATATTTTCCATTAGATAATTCTGATTTAGGGAAGCTATATTCAACCCAAGGAAATTGCGGATCAGTGTCTGTTATAGACTCAGATTTTACTATAGAAAGTTCTCCGTTTTGATCATTTTTATCAAAAATCAGAAAAAGATATTTCGAAATACCGCTTATAGTTCCCCATTGAAAAATTAAACTATCAGGATTAACATCAGAAAATCCAGATAAATTTGGCTTTTCTTCTAATCTATAGCAAACAGTATCCGAAAAAGTACTATTCCCAGCACGATCAAAGACTTCAATGTAGTAAAACCAGTCATTATATAAAGCAGTTCCTGAATGTTTATTAAATTTATCAATATAAAAATTATCGTTACTGATTATTACAGAATCAACAAATGTAGAATCTACAATTCCTGAAAACTCCTCACGATAACGATAAACTCTATAAAATTCAAGATCTGTATCCTCGTTTAAATCTTTCCACATTATACGAATCCAATCACCACCAGAGACTGCATCTATACCATTATTCTCATCTGTTATTAATGCGTTATTCCCCCAATAATCTGTTTGAGAATTACCATCAAAATCTCCAAGATGTGGTACCATTTCTGCTTTTTGAGGAGGAGTTGTATCGACAAGAACAGAATCTTCTCCTGCACAGGAAATCAAGAAAAGACTGTAAAAAACAATCATTATTATGAGAGATGCTTGTATTTTTTTCATTTTAATTCTCCTTAAAAAAATATTTGCAGATTTACTCTGTTTGTATTACCAAGATTATTTGCAATCAGTGCATAATTAATTTCAACTTTCGATAATCTGACACCTGCACCTGTAGAAAAGTTGGAATCATTTGAACCAATTCTAAAGAAAACAGCGTCATTGTAATTGTATTCTAAACCATAATGTTTTTCAGTATCATATACATAATCAAAATCATAAACAAATGTGATTTCAGACTTAATAAATGGTAAAGGTTGAACTATTGCAATGCCAGATTTTGTATTCATAAGGATTTCATCTTCATGTTCACTTGCAGTATCCCAACCAATGACAGTTCCTCCAATATCCTGAAAATTTACACCATAGATCAATTTACCGAGCCAATCAACATCAAGAAGAATTCCCATATCAGTTTTAATCAAAAAAGAAAAATCAAACCCAACCCCAGAGCCAATATTTTCATGTAGTTTTCTTTTGATGTATTTAACATTCCCTCCAAAATGAAAATCTGCCGGTAGCTTAAAAAACGACCAACCAAAATTCAAATCATGATTAATGTGTTTAGAAAAGGCAAACTGAAAAACATCATCTATGCTTTTAAAATAATCGTCTGGTGTTCCAGGTAATTCTAACCAATAAAAAGTCAATCTCTGATCAAGAGTGGTATTGGTCATATGAGATTCCAAAAAAACTGGAATATCATCAATTTCAAGGCGTTTCCAACTTGTAGCAATTGTAACGTCATTTGGTAAAGGTTTTGCAAAAGTAATTGAATTATAAGTTGCTAAACCTTCATACAGAATAGACATCATTAAGGAAACTTCATTTTTACGAATCTGAGATAATCCGGCAGCATTCCAATAAATTGCCGAACAATTATCCGCTTTGCCAACAAAAGCTGATCCCATGCCAAGAGCTTCAACTCCCTGACCGATTGAGAGAAAATCTCCAGCATATTTTCCAGCGTGTAAAACGGAAAATATCATCACAATCGTTATTGCTATTATTATCTTTTTCATTCTGAACCTCACTATTTTAAGATTGCCATTTTTTCAATTTTCTTAATTGTTTTATTCTTTTTCTTTGCAGTAATTCTATAAAAATACACACCGTTTGCAAGTTCAAAACCTTTATCGTCTTTGCAATCCCAGCCGTATTTAGTTCTTGGATATTCATGATAGCCAACTTCAACTGGTAAATTCTTAAATTGCTTTACTAATCTGCCAGTAACAGTATAAACTTTAATACTCACCTCATCTGCATCGTCAGTCAAAATATACATAAATCTTGTCCGACCTTGATTGTCCGGATCAATTGTTTTTATAGATACAGGATTAGGATAATTTGCAAGATTGAGAATATCAAATTTATCATTTACTACGAAATCAATATTATTTTCTGAGACATTACCGTTTACATCTGTACAAGATAGAATCAAATCATATTCTCCAGCAGGTAAATTTAGTTGATATTTAATCGGAATATTTATTAGTTCTCCTTTTGCCACAGAAAGAGAATATTCACTCGGGTCGAGAAGTTCCATATTCAAGAAAATTTGAATCGGATTGTCAAACATATCAATTCCATTTGCATCAGAAAAAACAAAAGAGACAATACCGGTCCCTGAAATATATTTACCATAAGGACGTTTTTGAGTCTCCTCATCTTCATTTTGCGGAACATCAAAAGAAAATTCTTGATTTTCAACATTAGCTTCAATAGAAGGAGCAATTATATCTGTATTAATAAATAAAGAATAAATCCCAGCTTTTTTTACGTTTGCTACAACTTTACCTTCAGCAAGAACAATTTGCCCACCCTGATAAATCCATTTCTTATAAAATTTCTCCCATCTATAAACGTTTAGCTGTTGGTTAGTTGCAGATAAATTTGTCAAACTGTCAGCTGTATTATAAAAGAAATTTATTGTAAACTTTTTATTATCAATCAATAAACCGGTAGTATCAACAAAAACACTTTCGTCCAATAAACCAATTTCATAAAAACAATTACTTTGTTCATCGGATAGATTAGTAGAAATTATATCCGGTTGATTTATTTTTTCATCAACTTCCGTTTTATTTATGTAAACAATGGAATTTTCAGATAATCCCGTTTGCGAGAAATTAGCGACAACATTTTCATCTAAACTGCTTATCTCGTAATTTTCATTATTTATGAGATTCATGTTTATCAAAAAAGAAATATCTATCACATTATCATCATATTTTTCTTCAGTAAAAGATTCATCTTGATTAACAACTATTTTAAATTGAATATCACCTTGAGCTACCGGTAAAGGTATAATCTCCCACCTTTTATCAAGCGAAGCGAGAGGTTCTATCATCTCATCAACAAAAAGTACCATTTTCTGTGAAATTCCTTTCGCTTTATATATTTTTAAATCACATACTGGCGAAGCAAGACTACCAAGATTTTCGATTAGAATTTTAAGTGCCGGTTGTTGCTCAAATTGTGTAAGTTGCACATTGACCAAATTCAATTGTGCACCTTCTACTGTGTAATGGTACATTTCCGAAGTAAAGAATTTTTCGGAAGTATATACTTTAAATTTAAAGCTAACATAAGAACCAGCACTAAAAGCTGGAATTTTTGAATCTATCACAAACTTCTTCAAAACAGAATTATATGTCATTGGGATAAACATTTCTGGAATATTGCCATATTGAATAACATGACAAGTAACTGATTCAATTTCTTCATCAGCAAAGATTTCTACAGATATTTCAATAGAATCTTTTTCTGTTGGAATAATAGGGTTAATGGATACATTATTAACACATTCTTCTCCGGATGAGAAGAAAACCATACCTGTTTTTTCTTCAATATTATTACTAACAACCGCCTTAACAAACCACGTATATGATTCTTCAGTATTTGGAGGAATGATGAACTCATAATTTATTTCACCATTTATGACAGGAAGATTGTACGGCAGATTAAGACTTTTTTCGTTTTCATTGCAGACAAATATCTTGCCCACAAACATATCAGAACCTGCTTTTACAGTGATGCGTAAAGTGTCACCGGTAACAACAATATTTTTATCCAACTCAATATCAATTTTTTCTGTTGGCAAATCCATTTTTATCATTGGATCACCTAAAATAACACAACATTTAGTCAATGCTTCTCTGGCATGACCACCGCCTTGAGAATAAAATTTTGCAACAGTAAACAAAGTAGATTCACCAACATTTCCATATTTCTTATCAAAAATTGCTTCTGTCAAATGCCGTCCAAAATACTCATCAGCATACAAATAACCTAATCCTGAAAAACCAAGATGACAAATTGCTCCGCGTTCTGGTTCAAGAATAAATGCCTCTCCGATACAGGCTCCACCATTGGTGTCAAAAGCTGATGCATAACAAGCAAGACTGGACACAAAAGGTAAATTATCATTTGTAAGTGTTTTAATATCATTATAATTAAGAAGATTATAATCAGCCCAAATACGTCCTCCACCATGCCCCATAAATTGTAAGAACATTGTTCCATTATCAAATTCATCTTTTAGGGTAGAAGTAGAGCCTTTAAAATCTGAGCTTACTGTAGAAGTTGCAGTATAAACTCTGTTTACTTTGTAATCTTCAGGAATCCAATGTTTCCGAATTCTTTCACTTTGTACTGCGAAAATATCATAATCATCTGAAGATTTACCACCGGCAGCAAGTGTAACATGTGAATGCCAATGATCGTCATAATTTGGTTCTGTAATATATTTTAATGTTTTTTGTGCAACCGGTAAAATTTGTTCGGCTTCCCAAACATTGATTCTTGAAATACTTATATCAGGAACTGGATCGTCTCCTACAATAGAGACAAACCAATTATCAGAAGCAGTTGCACCATGTTTATAAGTCCAAACATAACGTGTGGGTATAATGTTATATTTTCTTGAAGTACTAAAATCTCTTTCATCAAAGGTTCCATCTCCCAAAAGTAAAACATGAGAAATTCTTTCAGTTCCACCGGATCCTGCATAATTCCAATTATTGTAAGCATATTTAAGGAAATCTCGGATTGCCTCAGACGATCTGA
>JAOZMQ010000036.1 GCA_029934195.1 Candidatus Cloacimonadota bacterium
TTCATAGAAGCGACATCTATGTAGCCCAATGCGTAAGCGTTGGGTAAAGAAAAAAGGGAACTAAGCTACAGAGTAGCGACAAAAAAAAGAAAATTTAGAAAAAGTTAGTTTTCGTTCAAGTACTAGTTACTCAGGGATTCTATGATTATATGGAATTTTACAAAAAAAAGACCTTCAAAAATTGAAGGTCTTATAATATGGCTCCTGAAGAGGGATTTGAACCCCCGACCTAGTGGTTAACAGCCACCCGCTCTACCGCTGAGCCATTCAGGATTAGTCTCATAAAAGACAAAAACAAATTGTGATTCTTATGTTTCTGTGTCAACCATTTTATTATATTTTTTTTAATTCAAAACAATTAATTTTTAACTGTTTGTTTTTCAATGGCTTATGTAAACTTAAATTTCTATCTCAACTCCTAATCTTAAACCAATTCCACTCATATTTACTTCACTCCAAGTAATTCCAGTAGAGCTTTGTTTCTTATCTCTTTTCATTTTCCCACCATTAAAGAAACATTCTCCTGTAAGATTAGAATTATTTCCCAATTTAAACTTTGCACCACCACCAATCAACCAGTTAAATCCACCATAGAATTTGACATCATCAATTTTTTTAGGGTTTTCATCAGTTTCTGCGACATAAATATCTTCCCAAAGAAAACCGTATCCGATTCCGCCTTTTGCATATGGTTTGATTTTTGTTTGTACAGGAATATTGATAATTAAATTAGCCATCAAAGGGAAATAATAAGTTTGCTTATCAGTAGTCATTTGAATAATTGTTGCTTCTGAATTTCCAGTAAGATCAATCCCAATTTTGCTTTTTTCAGTGTAACTATTGAAGAAGAAGTCGCCACTGAATTCTATTTGAACAGATTGATCAAATTTTGTACCATAAGCTATTCCTCCGAAAATTCCGGATTCAGGTTTGTCTGGCCATAAATATCCAAATCTGAAATTCATTATTTCAGTTGCTGATAAACTACATATTATCAGACTTAAAGCAATAAAGAGTAAAAATTTTCTCATTTTGTATCTCCATTTATTAATTTTAAACATAATTAATTGAGATGATTCTCTGTCAATTCAATTTACAAAAAAATTATATTGACTTTTATGTATTTGAAATTAGATATTGAATATGTTATTTTTTAGGAAAAATAACAATCAATTTGGTTAAGATTATATAATTGTAATGAATTAATTTGAGGGGGAGTTTTATGTTAAAAAGATTTTTTTACCTTTCGTTACTACTTATCACTTATTCTGTTTTGCATTCCAATATTGTTATTAATGAAGTTCTTTACAATCCAGAAGGATCGGATACTGGTTTTGAATGGATTGAGTTATTTAATAATGGAGATCAATCTGTTAATTTATTTGATTGGAAAATTGAATCAGCGGGTGCAGAATTTATTTCAGATTGTATTCTACCTAATCTAAGTATCAATGCAGGTAATTATTTTCTTATTGGAGAAGAGAATGTTGTAGGTGCTGATTTTGTCGATAATCTTAATTTTAGAAATGGTGGCTCTGATAGTGATGGGATCCGCTTAGTTTCTCCTGATGAACAATACACAGACACAATTCTTTATGATGCTCCCAATACTAATAATTTGCCGGATGATGTTTCCATTATTGGTACACAATTAGTTGCAAATGTTGCTGAAGGAAAAAGTATTGCAAGAAAGCACAACGGAATTGATACAAATATGATTGATGATTGGTATGAAAATCAGTTTCCATCTCCAGGGACTGCTAACATTCTACCAATTGATTTACAAATATTAATAAAAAATGTCTCGGTTGTTGGTAATTTATGTAGTTTTTCCACTGAAACGACCAACTTGTCCACAGAAGCCGTGGATAACTCATTAATGATTGTGCATATCAGGGTAAATGATATTGAAATTATAACAGAGAACTATTCAGAGATTCAAGCAAATGGCATCATCTTACAAGAATACGAAATTAATATCAGCGAAGATGGAATTCATTATATTTCAATAGAATTGGAGTTTGAAAATGATTTTTTTACAGAGAATAATTCTGATGTTAAAACATTTCTCATTGGTGAGTCTCCATTAATCTTGAATGAAATCATGTTTAAGCCTGATAATGATAAGCAGGAGTGGATTGAAATTTACAATAACTCAGAGAATGATATTACTATAAACAAATACTTTATAGAAGATAATGCAGGTGGTAAAATAGAGTTTTCCTCAATTATTAATTCTCATGAATTTCTTGTGATTTGCTCCGATTCTTTGCTACTTTCACAGACATATCCACAAAGTTATCCACATGGAATAACAACAGCGATAGGATGGACAACATTAAACAACACAAGTGAAAGATTATGGCTAAAAACTACTTATGAAACCGTATTAGATTCTCTAAATTATGAATTTACAAATTGGGATAAAGATATATCTTTAGAACGCTTAGATCCTTTATTAACAATGAGTGAATGGCATTATTCAATTTCTGAATTTGGTGCAACACCTACATTGGAAAACAGTGTTGTCAATATGTCTGCTGATTTGTATCTAAAAGCAGTAAAACTTATTAGTTATAACAATGAATCAATTACAATTGAAGCCACAATAGAGAACTTATCCACAATTTGCGTGGATAAGTTAGAAGCAGAAATATCTTTTGAAATTAACAATGAATTTGTAAAATCTGAAAATCTACAGATGATAGAAGGAGAGAGCGAAATTTGTTTAAATTTTGATCTAACCAATACGATATCAGGATTAAATCTGCTATCAGTAAAAATAATCCTTATAAACGATCCAAATCAAGACAACAATTTCAGCGAAATTAATTTTCTTCGAGGACAATCTCCAATAGTTATAAATGAAATCTTTTTCAAACCTGAAAGTAATAATTGTGAATGGTTAGAGATTTTCAATCGGGGTAATGATATTATCTCACTTCAAGAAGTAAAAATTTTTGATGCCTCCGGTGGTATTATTGATTTTCCTCTTGAAATACAACCAAAATCCTTTCTTGTCATTTGTGAGAATAAAGAGACAATCCTATCAAACTACACAGAAATAAATGAATTCTTAGTTATTGAAGCAAATTCTTGGACATCACTTAATAATTCTGATGAAAGTTTATCTTTAGAAATTTCTTCACAACAAATAATTGATTCTTTGCAGTATGCAGGTTCAGAAATCGAAATAAATTATTCCTTAGAGAGAATCAATCCATATCTTGAAAAAGAAAATAATTTCGGAGAATCTATTTCAGAATTCGGTGCAACTCCTACATATAACAATTCTTTATATCCTCCGGAATTTGATCTTGATGTTAATTGTGAAAAAATAATTTTGACCCAAAATCAAATTCAACATAAGCTTATAATTACAAATCTTGGAATTTCCAAATTGACAGAGTTTTCTCTTTTATGTAAACAAATAGACTCTGAAAATAGTGTGTTTATTTTTTCTGATGATTATTCTTTAACTGATTCAATTGTATGTGAATTCAAAACTGATTTTCAAAGTAAAGGATATTTCTGTTTTGAATATTTGATAGAAAATGAAATGGATGAGAATCTTGCTAATAATAAGGAATATAGTTTTCTAAATAATGGGTATTATCCGATTGTTATTAATGAAATAATGTTTAATCCCAAAGAAGACGAACCGGAATGGGTTGAAATTTTCTATAATAATGAATATGAAGAACTATCAGGAGTGTATTTCTATTGTAATGACGACTCTGTTTATATTGAGAACTCAGGCTCTAAATTTATTATTTTGACATCTTCATTTGGTGATGCAACTCAATTAGAAGCGAATTTCAGTCTTTACGATATTCCAATAATGACTGGACTTTCATCGCTGTCAAATAGTGGAGCTTGTTTGAAGATAGTTGATGATTTTGGAAATGTTTTAGACAGCTTAAACTATAATGTTGAACTTTCTCCGACAAAGGGAATTTCTTTAGAGAGAATTAATTCGTTAATTGAGCCATCAGATGCAAATTGGGGACAATGTGTAAATGATCAGGATTGCACAATTGGAATAAAAAATAGTATTTTTGTAAAAAATGAAAATTCAAAATTAGGTCTGTCTGTTTCTCCGAATCCATTTTCTCCTTACAAAAATGAACATACAATTATTACCTTAATTTTACCCGAACCTTTGAATCGTATTACTTGCAGAATTTTTGATCTTCAAGGAAGGGAAGTCAATAAGATTATGAATCAGAAATATGGCTCATCAGAAATTTCAATGGTATGGAATGGAAGAAATTTCTCAGAGAAAATTTTGCCCATCGGAATTTATATTGTCTATGTAGATGCAACTGCTGAAAAAAATAACAAAACATATTCAAAAAAAACAACAATTGTGATAGGAAAATAATTTGAGACTGAGAGGAAAAGCATAATTTCTTGTTGCTAATAGATTCCTCGCCTTGAAGGATGAGGCTATTTCTTTATCTGGATTTGCTTTGCAATATTTCCCCAAAAATCAGAGATTTCGTTCGCCTCATCTTAATGGTAAAAAATTCCTTTTTCAATCAGATACTACAGAGAAAAATGCAATAAAAGAAAGAAATCCCCATAGATTCTAATTTTCTTATAGTGAAGAAATCAAAGATAGAGGGTTTAATTTATTTTACAACATAACTTTAGGATGATTTTGCACCCTATTAGATAAAACTCTTGACTCTATACTACTATAATATTATACGACTATAACTTTATAATAAAAAAGGAAATTTCAATGATTGAAGAATTTGTAATTAGAAAGCTAAGTAAATTGTTTGGAGTTCTGTCAAACGACATTAGAATCAAAATAATCTATAAATTAATGGAAAATGATGCGATGTCAATTTCAGATCTTAGTAATGAATTAAAGATTCCGCAAAATACATTATCAGCACATTTAAAAATCCTCAATGAAGGAGGATATTTAAAAAAGGGTCAACAATGGAGAAATGTACTTTATTCAATTCAAGAACCTAAACTAAAAGAAATATTGGAAATAGGATCACTAATCCTATATAATAAATGGGAAGGAAATTGGGAAAAAATAGCTGATGCCAAAAATAAAATCCAAAATATGAAAACAAAACAAGGAGATAAATAATGGAAAAAATTATACCAAGATGGGAATGGAGAACTTTTGGAGATAATCTTTCAAAAGGAGAGGAAAATATAAAAAAATACGGAGAACCTCGCAATAGAAGAAGTAATGAAATCTATATTTTATCAAAAAATAGTAATGATAATACTAAAATTAGAGATGAATTGATGGATATTAAATCACCAATACGAATTAATATAGAAACCGGTTTGGAACAGTGGACAGTTCTTGCAAAATCTGCATTTCCGATTCATATTAATGATCTCGCACTTGTTTACAAAGCTTTTGGGCTTAAACTTCCATATTTAGATAAAGATGAATATTCTTATAAGGAATACATCGAAAAATTAATCGGGCAAAATCCGGAACTCAAAATGATAAATGTCGAAAAAATTAGACATGGCTACTTAATTGATGATGCAATTGTAGAAATTGCAGAAGTTAAATTTAACGATTTTTCAACAAAAACAATTGCTGTTGAACATTCAAATCCTGAATTGGTCTTGAAAACAGTGAAGAAATTAGGCTTAACGGAATATGAAAATGTAAATTACATTAAAGCAATGAAACGAGCTTTTGGTTTAAATTATTAATAAATGAAACTCATTACTTGTGATAAGGATTAAAAAATGAAAAAATATGCAATATTGGATATTGGTACAAATTCCATAAAATTCTTTCTTTTTTCAATTGAAAATGGAAAATCTACAGCAATTATTGATACAAATAATATTTCCAGATTGGGTGAAGGATTGTTGAAAACTGGAATAATATCAAATGAGGCAATGGATAGAAATCTTATTGCTCTATCAGAATTTATGGAAATTGCTAAAGAAAAAAATGTTCAAGAAATAACAGCGGTGGGGACAATGTGTTTACGAACAGCAAAAAATAGTGATGTCTTTCTTCAAAAGGTAGAAGAAAAATTAGGGCTAAAAATTAAAGTTATCCCTGGCGAAGAAGAGGCAAGACTTTCTTATTTGTCTGTTTTATCAACAATTGGAAATACTGATAAAGAAGTTGTTGTATTCGATACAGGAGGTGGAAGTACTGAATTTATATTTGGGAAAGGAACATCTCTAAATAACCGTATTAGCCTAAATCTCGGAGCAGTTCATCCTACAGAAGAATTTTTACTTTCTGATCCAGTTACAGAAGATGAATTAAAGAAAATGCAGGATTATATGATTAGATTTTTTAAAGAAAATATTACAAAAACAACAGCGGATTATTTAATTGGGATTGGAGGAACAGTAACAAGTATGGGTGCTGTTATGCATAAAATGGTAAAATATGATCCTTCATTAATTCAAGGTTCGATAATGTCTTTATCGGAAGTAAAAAACCAAATTAAATTGTACCAAAGAAAAACTATTGAAGAACGGAAAAGTATTCCCGGACTTCAACCGAAACGGGCAGACGTTATTTTATCCGGAGCAAGTATTATTGAATCTATAATGAAGATTTTTCAAATTAAATCTTTTATTATTAGTGATCGTGGTTTGAGACATGGTTTGATGTTTGACAAATATTTAAAAAATTGATTTAAAGGAGTTAAAAATGGCAAAATTTTTTAATAATAAATCCAAACAATTGGAAGCTGATATTGATGGTTTTCTTGATCGGGTTACTACAGCCGGGCTGATCTTCAAAGAAGGGGTCAAAGCCTATATGAATGACAAAAAGGATAAATTTGAAAGATCTTATAGTGAGATTACAATTTTAGAGACAGAAGCAGACAATGTAAGGCGTGATATAAAACATAGACTTTATACTTATTTATTAATTCCTGAATCTCGTGGAGACGTTTTAGGACTTTTGGAGACTCTTGACGATATAGTCGATATTTGTGAAAAAGTCTTGGAACAATTTTCCATTGAAACTCCGCAGATTCCTGATTTTCTAAAAAGCGATTTTATCGAGCTTGCTGAGCTTTCTTCCAAAACTGTAGATGAAGTAGTGAAAGCGGCGAGAGCATTTTTTAAAGAGATTGCTTTGGTTAGCAATTATGTAAATAAAGTACATTTTTATGAGCATGAAGCAGATGCTGTAGAAGAACACTTAAAAAGAAGTGCATTTAAAAGTGATGAAATAAAACTTTTCAGCCATAAAGTTCATCTGAGATATTTTGCAGAAAAAATTGCCGGAGTATCGGACGTTGCTGAATCTGTTGCAGAAAGGTTATCTATTTATGCTATTAAACGACAAATATAAGGTGCTTTGTGGAGAATAATTTATGCTAACTATTATTTTTTTCTTATCAAGTGGATTATTTTTAGGGTGGTCACTTGGAGCTAATGATGCTGCAAATATTTTTGGAACAGCTGTCGGAACAAAGATGATAAAATTTAAAACAGCTGCTGTAATTTGTAGTGTCTTTATAATTATTGGAGCTATCATAAGTGGTGCTGGAGCATCTCATACTCTTGGTAAACTTGGAGCTGTAAATGAACTTGCAGGTGCTTTTATTGTTGCTCTATCTGCAGCTGTAACTGTAATGTGGATGACAAAAGCAGGGTTACCTGTTTCCACTTCACAAGCAATTGTAGGAGCAATAATTGGTTGGAATTTCTTTGCAAAAACTCCTACAAGTATGAGCTCACTAACTAAAATTGTAGGGACTTGGATCTTTTCTCCCATTCTATCAGCAATATTTGCTTTCTTACTGTTTTTCCTTACTAAAAAAATTGTTGAAGGGACCAAAATACATCTCTTAAAATTAGATACTTATACACGAATTGGATTAATCCTCGTTGGAGCATTTGGTTCATACAGTTTAGGAGCCAATAATATTGGTAATGTAATGGGAGTTTTCATTAATTCTTCACCATTCAAAGATATTACTATCGCAGGATTGTTACAACTTTCATCTATTCAGCAACTCTTTTTATTGGGTGGAATTGCAATTGCCTTTGGAGTCTTTACTTATTCCAAAAAAGTAATGATGACAGTTGGATCCGGTATTTTTAAACTTTCTCCGGTAACCGCCTTAGTTGTTGTTTTGGCAAGCTCCATAACCTTATTTTTATTTGCTTCACAAGGATTGCATAATTTTTTGACTTCATACCACTTACCTGCATTTCCGTTAGTTCCGGTTTCATCTTCGCAAGCTGTTGTTGGATCAGTAATGGGAATTAGTTTGGCTAAAGGTGGTGGAAATCTTAATTATAAAAAACTCGGGCAAATTAGTTTAGGTTGGGTAGCAACGCCTTTGGCATCTTCCATAATGGCTTATGTCGGACTCTTTTTTATGCAGAATGTTTTTATGCAGAATGTATTCAAATAAAGGAAAATTTATGAGAAAAATACTAATTATTTTTTTGTTTAGTCTTATTCTTTTTACTTCTTGTAAGCAATCAAATGAGAAAATAACATTTCCTCAAAAGCCAATAACAATTATAGTTTATACTGGTCCTGGTGGATTGATTGATATTACTGCACGAAAATTTGCTGATATTGCATCCAAATATTCAGAAGCTACTTTTGTAGTAGAGAATAAACCCGGTTCAGGTGGAATTGTGGCAATGAAAAGATTGCTTCAATTACCGGCTGACGGTTATACTATTTTCGCTTGTACAAAATCCAATATTTCTAAAATAGTTTCTTCGGGTGGGGAAGCTTATATCGAAGGTATTGATTGGGCTGCAATGATGATGGCAGATCCTGAATGTGTTATAACTCATAAAAAACAGAAAGTCAATACTTGGGAAGATATTGTTTTAGATGCAAAATCCAAAGATGGAAATCAGCTCTGGTTGGGTCCGGCAAATGGTGGATTAGACCATGTTACTGCTCTCAAAATTTGGGATCAAGCTGGAATTAAAGCAAAGTGGATTCCTTTTAAAAGTGGCGGGAAAGCAAGAGCTGCATTGTTGGGAGAACAAGGTGTAGCTTATGTTGGGAATCCCCGTGAAGTTCTCGGAAATGATGATTTACAAATTGCTGCTATTTCCGGTTCTAAAAGATTACCACAATTCCCTAATGTCCCAACATTTAATGAATTAGGAATTTCTAATTTAGATAATGAATTTATGTGGCGTGGGTTTGTACTAAAAAAAGGAACTTCTCCTGAAATTGGGAAGTGGTTTGATGAACTATTTTCTAATGTAAATAATGATCCTGAATGGCGAGAATATTGGGAACGCGGTGGAATTGATGTTATCTACAAAAATTCCGATGAGTTTACAAAAATAGTACATTCCGATAAAGAACAATTCACACATTACCTTCAAAAAATTGGTATCATAAATACAGAAGCTACTAATTTATTGGCAAAATTAGCCAGCGGAAAAGCATTGAATTTTCTTGTTTTTTTCTCAGTAATTATTTTTCTGATTATTGGTTTTGTTGTCAAACGTTCATCAAGAAAAAAATATCTTGGTAGGATAATGCTTCCGATATTTTTTATAATGCTTTCAATGATATTTTTTGTCATTTCTTATTCATTTCCGAGTAATGAGAAAGTTGGACCTTCTGTCATTCCACGACTTTGGATTTTTATCTTAATCCCTCTGAATATATTTCTTCTAATTGATATTCTAAGACAAAATAAAGAAATTGAAAATATTGGAGAGAATAAGAATATTGTGTTTGGATTTATTGCTTTATTGATACTATATTTAATCAGTATTTTCTATCTTGGATATTTCATAAGTACTTTTGTTTTTCTATTTGTAGGAATTTATATCTTGGGTTATCGTAAATATCTAACAATATTGTTAATTTCACTCGGATGGTTATTGTTCTCATATCTGATTTTTTATAAGTTACTTTATGTTCCACTTCCGGTAGGAAAATTAATTGAAATGATGTTTTAGAAAAGATGAAATCTCCGGTATTATCCGGTTTAGGAGAAAATAAATGGAAATATTAACAAATATGGCTCAAGGATTTGAGTTTGTATTGGGGTGGCAACCAATATTATATATTGTTTTAGGTGTTATTATGGGAATTCTTGCAGGTGCTATGCCCGGGCTTTCTCCTTCTATGGGAGTGGCATTATTAGTTCCTTTCACTTATGCAATGTCTCCAACTCTGGCATTGATATTACTTGTTTCAATTTATATTGCTGCAAATTATGGAGGTTCAATTACTGCTGTTACTATTAATGCCCCCGGAACTCCATCAGCAGTAGTAACTTCTTTCGATGGTTATCCACTTACGAAACAAAATAAGCCCGGAATGGGATTGGGAGTTTCTCTAATTTCTTCTACAATCGGTGGTTTTATTGGAACAATTATTCTCATTTTGTTTAGTGTCCAATTAGCAAAAGTTGCTGTTAAATTCCATCCTGCTGAGTATTTTGCTCTCTCAATTTTTGGCTTAACAACTGTAGCGACACTTGGTGGGAAAAATTGGGTCAAGGCATTTATTGCTGCAATGTTTGGATTATTGATTAATACTGTTGGAATTGATCCTATTTCTGGTGTTAGCCGATTTACTTTTGGTTCAGTAAATCTTTACGATGGATTTTCTTTGATACCGGCTTTGATTGGACTTTTTGCTTTAAGCGAAGTTTTTAAACAAATTGATGAGCAGAATTTCAAAACAAAAAAAATTGCCTTAGAGAAAACAAAATGGCCTACAATAATGGATTATTGGAAATTGAAAATTACAATTATCAGATCTTCTGTTTTGGGAACTCTTATTGGTATTTTCCCTGGAGCAGGGGCAACAATTGCTTCATTTATTTCTTATGATATTGCCAAAAGAACAAGTAAAGAACCAGAAAAATTTGGAAATGGAAGTTTGGAAGGAGTGGCAGCAGCTGAAGCTGCAAATAGCAGTTCAGTAGGTGGAGCATTAGTTCCGCTTCTTACACTTGGAATTCCCGGAAGTGCTTCTACAGCAGTTTTGATTGGAGCTCTTATGATTCACGATCTTACTCCGGGACCACAATTATTTAATAATAATCCGGAAATTATTTATGGATTATTTGCCAGCTTGCTGATTGCCAATATTGTAATGTTAGTTCTTGGATTATTTGGCAGTAAATTATGGGTAAAAGTTACCGCTGTTCCTAAAAAGATTCTTTATCCAATGATTTTTACTATTTCAATAATCGGTAGTTTTGCAGTAAGATATTCCTTTTTTGATATTGCTGCTTGTTTAGGATTTGGTGTTTTTGGATGGATATTGAGAAGAAATAATTATCCAGTCGCTCCAATTGTTTTGGGAATTGTTTTAGGAAATATTGCAGAGACAAATTTTCGTAGGGCAGTAATGATGGGAGATTACACTATCTTTTTCACTCGTCCGGTAAGTTTGGTCCTTTTGATATTGGCGCTTGTCTCTTTTGGATGGCCTATTTTGAGAAATAAAATATATAATCGAAAAGATATAGCAAAATTAAAAAGTAGATAATGAGATTTAAATACTCATTATCTCTTAAAAATAAAAAATGGAGGAAAAATGAAGAAACTTATTATTATAATACTTGCTGTTTTTTGTGTAAGTATTTTGTTTGCAGAAACATCTAATGGAGAAACAGCTTGGGAAAATGGATTTTTGAGATGGAAATCTAATGATGGAAATTTCCAAACTCGCCTTGATGTTCGAATGTATATGGATTTTGCTCATTTTCTAAATAATGAAAATGATTACCGAAATGGAACAATGCTCCGCAGAGGTAGATTTGCAGTAAAAACAAAATTCTGGGAATTATGGGAAGCTGAATATGACATGGATATTGCTGATAATGCTGTAGAAGTTAAAGATATGTGGTTCAGTTATCATGGAATCAATAATGGTTTTATCAAAGCCGGTCATTTTAAAATTCCATTCAGTTTAAACGAATTAACGAGCTCAAGATTATTAACTTTTATGGAAAGAGCTTATCCAAATGTCTTTCCTCCAGGAAGAAGAGCTGCATTAGGTTTTACAAAATGGGGAAAACTCTGGCATGTTTCTACAGCTATTTATGGACAAGAATTTGCCGATAAAGAGTCATCAAGACTTGATGAAAGTACTGGCTTTGCAGGTCGATTTGTTTTGGCACCAAAATTTGGAGAAGATTTATTGTTTCATTTTGGTATTGCAGGAGCTTATCAAACTCCAGATGACGATAGTGAGTTAATTGAATACAAAATTGAACCGGAAGCAAAAATGGGCGATACTGAAATTCTTAGTACAGAAATAACCGGTGTTGAAACAATTAATTTGTCCGGATTAGAAGGAGCTATTAAATTTAAGAACTTCTGTTTTCAAAGTGAGTTTATTCAATCAAATTTAATTCGCAAAGATAATTATAAAGATGTTTCTTTAAATGGCTTTTATTCTTATTTGAGTTGGATTATTTCAGGAGAAGAACGTCCTTACAATATTAATGAAGGTGAGTTTGGTCAAATTAAGCCTCAAAGTAAGAAAGGTGCTTTAGAGCTTGCTGTTCGTTATAGTTATTTAGATTTAACAGACGAAGATGCTGATATTTGGGGTGGAATGGCAAATAATGTTGTAATTGCATTAAATTGGTATGCGAACCCAAATTTACGTATTATGATGAATTATAATATTGTAGATAATTCTGAACATGCTGATATGGATGGATCTTTAATCGGAAATGATGATTTCAATATTTTCCAAATGAGAGCAATAGTTAATTTCTAAAAGGAGAAATTTATGAAAAGATTTTTTTATGTACTCATCGTGTTTGCTTTAATAGTTGTAGGTTGCAGTCTTGACGAAACCTCACCAGATATAAATATTGCTCCTGTAATTTCAGATGTAATAATTTCGCCGGATTCTATTTGTGCAATAGATATTATTAAAATTTCAGCTGTAATTAAGGATGATGGAAGTATTTCAGAGGTTGTTTTACATTATGGTATAAACGTAAATGATTCCACAAAAAAAATGATCTTAGAAACAGGAATAGAAAATTCTTATTCTGTTGAAATTGGTCCATTTGCAGATAGCACAACAATAAATTATCAAATTATTGCTATGGATAATAGTGGTAAAGAAAAAATTTATAATTCTTCTTTTACAATAGGTGTTGCTCAACAGGAAGAATCTCTTTTATTGATTAATGAATTTATGAGTCATAATGATGCTGCGTATGCCGGAGAATTTGATGATTATCCTGATTGGATAGAAATCTATAATGCAGGAACAATAGCTGTTGACATCGGTGGATGGTATTTAACTGATGACCTTGAAGATTTGACTCAATCATTAATCCCTTCAACTGAACCGGAAACAACAACGATTCAACCAGGTGGCTATCTTATTTTAATAGCAAATTCACAGGCAAACCAGGGTATTTTGCAATTGAGCTTTAAATTAGGAGATGATGAAGATTTTGCTCTTGTCGATCCCGATGGAACTACTATTATTGATCAACATAATACCGGTAGTTTAGCTGATGATGTTTCTGAAGGTCGAATTCCAGATGGTAGCAATAATTGGGGTATTTTAGACCCTTCAACTCCAGGTGGTCCCAATTAATAAAAAAAGTAAAGAAAAAACTTGAAACAACTAAGTCGCTTTGTTACAGTTACTAAATGTTTCATTGAAAAATAACAACAACAAAACAGAAGGAGAAAAAAATGATTAAGAGAACATTGACTTTAGTAGCCGTTTTAGTTTTATTTGCAACATCAATATTTGCACAGGATCTCGTTATTAATGAATTTCTTGCAAGCAATGATTCTTGTTATGCAGATGAACACGGTGATTTTGATGATTGGATTGAAATTTACAACACTGGAAATGTAGCCGTAGATATTGGCGGAATGTATTTAACAGATGACCTTGCAGAACTTACAGCATACCAAATCCCTACAACTTATCCTGATTCTACAACTATAGAAGCCGGAGGATTTTTACTTCTTTGGGCAGATAAAGAACCTGAGCAAGGAATTCTTCATCTTGATGAAGTTAAACTTTCAGGTAATGGAGAGCAAATTGGTTTAACAGCAAGTGATGGTACAACAATCATTGATTCGCTTACATTTGGTGAACAAATAACAGATATTTCCAAAGGTAGAGAAACCGATGGAAGTAGTACTTGGGA
>JAOZMQ010000327.1 GCA_029934195.1 Candidatus Cloacimonadota bacterium
TCTATTAAGATAGAAATAATTTGCCTTTGCGATCTTCCCTTTGCGACTTTGCGAATAAATAATTTCTTTTCCGTTCAGATACTATTTAGAGATAACATAATTTATAAACGACAAAGAAACAAAAAAATACATTTCTTGTCATTTTTAACTTTAATTTCCTTGACGAAATTTACACTGTTTTCTGTTTATAAAAAAGAATAAAATATGGATAATTAAAATGAAAAAAATTCTTATAATAGAAGACTCTCTTTTTAGTCGAAAAAGACTGATAAAGCAGATTCAATCTGCTGGATTTGAAGTAGTTGAAGCGGGAAATGGTAAAGATGGCTTTGAGCAACTTTTATTAGAAAAACCGGATTGCGTTATTTGTGATTTATTAATGCCAATAATGGATGGTTTTAGTTTTCTTGAAAAATGTAAAACAGAAAACATTAAAACTCCGATTATCATTATTTCTGCTGATATTCAGGAAACTACAAAACAAAAAGTTAAATCACTTGGAGCTTTTTCTCAATTGAATAAACCTGCAAACAAAAAACTACTCTTAGACACAATAAGCAGAGCAATACAAGGATAGTTTATGTCAAAATTGAATGATATTCAAAAAGATGTTTTAAGTGAGATAATTAATATTGGTATCGGAAAAGCGGGTAATTTGTTTAATGATATTCTTGAAACTCATATTACACTTAACGTACCAAAGATAAATATTATCCCAGCTTCAGAATTAGATCTTCTTTTGAAAAAAATGGGATATAACCAACTTAGCTCCGTACAACAAAAATTTCATGGACGTTTTGGTGGAACTTCCGCTCTAATGTTTCCTACTGATAGTGTTCAAAATTTAGTTTCTGCTTTAACTGGTGAAAAAGCAGATACGCCAGAGTTTGACACTTTAAGAGATGGAACGTTAATGGAAATTGGGAATATCCTTAATAATGCTTTATTAGGAACAATGAGTAATTTTTTTAAGTTGTCATTTGACTTTGATTTACCTGAATTTGAAGAAAGCGAAATTGACAAATTATTTCAACCTGTTGTTAATCCTGATTCTGATGGAATTATTCTTTTATCAGAAGCAAACTTTTTTGTTGAATCTTTGCAATTGAAAGGATTTATCCTTTTGGTTTTCAATTTAAAAAATATTGAATTATTAACTTCATTATTAGATAGAATTATTGAGGAAGAAGGTAATGATTAAAAAGAATAAGAATTTACCTTTTATTTTTATACTTGATCAGCTTCCGACTGGAGTTTGTGT
Source organism: Candidatus Cloacimonadota bacterium (assembly GCA_029934195.1). Classification (GTDB taxonomy): domain Bacteria; phylum Cloacimonadota; class Cloacimonadia; order Cloacimonadales; family JAOZMQ01; genus JAOZMQ01. The sequence continues at coordinate 1,262 of JAOZMQ010000327.1, forward strand.
TGTTGATTCGAATTTTACAGTAATTTCTTGGAACCACATTTTGACAAATTGGTCTAAAATCAAAGAAACAGAGATTCAAAACAAAAATTTGCTGGAAGAATTCCCACATTTAAAACAAGCTCGATTTCTTAATAGAATGAAAATGGTAATTACTGGTGGACACCCTGTTATTTTTTCTGTTCAACTGAATCCGTATTTTTTTGAATTTGAAGCTAAAGGTAAAAAGAAATGTTTTGAAACTTTTGTCAGCCGGTTAACAAGTGATAATCAAACTTATCTCTTAATTTATTTACAAGATATGTCATTTATGAATGACCAACTTCATGCAGTTACTGAATTGAGAAAGCAAGCTCTTTTAGAAATTAGTGAACGTAAAAAAGCTGAAAAAATATTAGAAAATACTGTAAAAAAACTTACCAATGCACTTGCAGAGGTTAAATCATTGCAAGAAATTATTCCAATTTGCTCGCATTGTAAAAAAATCCGTGATGATAAAGGATATTGGAATAATGTAGATGATTATTTATCGAGACATTCTTCTATTGAGTTTACTCACGGTCTTTGCCCATCTTGTATGAGAGAACTTTACCCTGAATTTACCGATAAAGATGGGAATATTATCTAATTAGTACCTGAACAAAAAAAGAATAAGCCACGGATTTACGCAGAGTTACACGGACTTAAGAGAATACATAATAGACGGAAAATAAGAGAAATTACAAATATTAGGATGATTTTAAATTTTCTCTATTTTATCCATTATTTTTAAAATTTCAATAAGAATTTGTTCTTTTAAATCCGTGCTAATTCGTATGATCAGTGGCTTTTATCCTTTAAGGAAATGAAGAATGGTCATTTGGAAAATATTTATTCTCATTTTTTTTGTAGCCCAAAGCTTTAGCGTTTGGTAAAGAAATTGAGAGTAGTTCATTTTAATGTTATTAATAGAATTAATTTTTTCTATAAAATAAAACACTTACATTAACTAAATTTAAAAGAAAATTGGGAGGAAAAATGTTCTTTTTTAACAGTGCTTATCATATCATTATCATTCTTGTAGTATTTATCATTTTTTCTGCTTTACGTGTTATTCGTGAATATGAAAGAGCAGTTATTTTTCGTTTAGGACGTTTAATAAAAGTAAAAGGACCAGGACTAATTTTTCTATTTCCAATTATTGATAAAATGGTTAAAGTAGAATTAAGAACAGTTACTCTTGATGTTCCACCTCAAGATATCATTACAAAAGATAATGTACCGGTAAAAGTTAATGCTGTTATTTATTTTAAAGTGATTAAACCTGAAGATGCGATTTTGAAAGTTAAAAATTATCATCATGCAACCTCGCAAATAGCACAGACAAGTTTGCGAAATATTCTTGGTAAATCTGAACTTGATGAATTATTATCTCAGAGAGAAAAAATTAGCAATGAATTACAGCAAGTTATTGATGAACAAACAGATCCGTGGGGAATCAAAGTAAGTATAGTTGAAGTAAAAGATGTGGAACTTCCTTCTTCAATGCAACGTGCAATGGCAAAACAAGCAGAGGCTGAAAGAGAAAGAAGAGCAAAAATAATTCATGCTGAAGGAGAAGCACAAGCATCGTTAAAATTGTCCGAAGCTGCAGATATTCTTTCTAAAAATCCCGCATCAATTCAATTACGGTTTTTACAAACTTTAACTGAAATTTCAACGGAGAAAAATTCTACAATTGTGTTTCCAATACCAATAAATATTTTGGAATCTTTCTTAAAAAAATAAACATCAAATTCAAAATGGGAAAATATTTATTTTAGCTACATTCTTAAAAGGAGTAATTTATGAATAAGAAAATCTTATTCTCTATCGTTATGATGATTGTATTTATTACAATATTTGGAAAAGAAAAGACTTATAAATTTGAATCTGGAAAAATTTGTATGGAAATTGTTAACTCAATATTTACAACAGATTCAGAAATTTTTTTTGATGATTATGGTGCAAAACTTTGTTTTAATTCAAATAGTTTAATAGAAGTTAATGGAGAAAAACAAAAAGTTAAAATATCCACTATTCTTAATGACGGGAAATCATATATTTTAAATTATAATAACAAAACATATATTGAGGATATAGACGAAGAAGAAATAGATGACATTGGGATTCAATCTTATGGGAATGAAACAGAAGGGGATAAAATTGGCACGGAGAAGATTCTTGGAAGAAAATGTGAAATTTATCAAGATGGCTCTTCAAAATCATGGGTTTGGAACGGATTTGTTCTTAAACAAGAGACAATTGAAGATGGCAGGAAAATGACAATGTCAGTTACTTTATTTGATGAGAATTTTAAGATTGATAAAAGTTTGTTTGAGATTCCAAAAGATTTTGTGAAAGAAGAAAATCCTTTCAAGGATGTAATGATGAATCTTGATCAGCAAATGAAAGAAAGTGAAAAAAATCAATCTTCCGAAACTAAAAATTCTAAAAAAAATACGGAATCAGAAGACCCTTCTAAAGAAGAACTTATTAATTCATTTAAAGGATTATTTAAATAAATTCAAAACAACTGTCCTCATATTATTTTAAGCTTAACATAATATGAGGTCTTATTCTGGTAAAAGCAAGAAGCCCATTTTGTTCAGACACTAATTAGAGCCTTTACATAA
>JAOZMQ010000328.1 GCA_029934195.1 Candidatus Cloacimonadota bacterium
AAGAATTCAAAGACACAAGAAATTTTCTTTTCCAGATTTCTTTTCTTTCTCTGCGTTAATATTCTGTTTGATATAATGAATTATTACTTCAAGTCCGATTCATTCTAATTCAGTCAAACGCGGAGTGAGATTTTCCTATGGTGAAAACTAAAATCGTAAAATTGAAAAAAGGAAGAGAAAAAGGCGCCCGGATTTTTTTGTTTACGAATAAATTGATTATTTTTTTTTGGAAGAAAATTACAGTCTTATTTTGGAGAAATATGAAAAAGATACTCATTATTGTTTTGTTAAACATATTTACTGTTGTTTTATTTGCAGATTCGTATATTGATAGCTTAAAAATTTCCTTAGAATCTTCAAAAGGTTTGAAGAGAAATCAAATTCTTTTACAGATTGCAAATTCTTATCAACAACAATATGATCCTATTTCAATTAAATATGCAAAACAAGCAGTAACAATTGCCGAGAAATGTTGTAAAGATTCAGTAATAGGTATTTCATATAAGAAGTTAGCTGATCTTTTACTTACTTTAGAATCTCCAAGAAATTCAATCCAATATTATAAAAAAAGTATTTCAATTTTTGAGATTGCTAATAATGAAGATTTACTCGCAAAATTATACAATAATATTTCAATTGCTTTTCAGAGAAGCGACTTACCTGAAGAATCTTTTGAATATTCATCAAAAGTATTAGAAATTCGCAAAAGAACAGGAACTCCATTGCAAATAGCAAAAGCCAAACTTACAGTTGGTAATTCATTAATTTCCATTCAGCAACCTGAAGAGGCAATAAAGATTTATTCAGATGTTTTAGATTATTTTAAGAAAGATAGAAATTATCAAATATATGTAAAAACTCTAACAAATTTAGCTACTTGTGAAAATATGTTATCAAATTATGAAGTTGCAATAAACTACTTAGAAAAAGCTCATACAGTGGCTGTTGAGCAGGGAATGAATAATGTTTTACAAAGTATTTCTTATAATTTAGCACTTTCTTATTCGGAATTAAAGAAATATGATAAGGCTCTTAAAATGTATTTTGAAGTTTTAAAAATAAGAGAAAAATCCGGTAAAGTAAAAGATATTGCTGGAGCTTTAAATGGTATTGGAAGAGCATTTCAGGGTAAGAAGGAATATAATGAATCATTAAAATATATTAAGAAAAGTTTAGATCTTTCACTAAAAAATAACTTGGATAATTTAATTGTAATTAATTATAGAATGTTAGGAGAAATTTATAAAAATTTAGGAGAAAATTCTCTTTCAAGCGATTATCTATTAAAATACGCTGATTCTTTGCCAGTATATTTAGAAAAAGTTTATACAGATAGAATCGGAGAATTACAGAATAATCTTAAAAATCAACAAACAGAAGCAGAAAATAAAATTCTTAAAAAGGAATCGTTAATCAATGATTTGATATTATGGAAACAAAAAATTTTAATATATTTTTTCATAATTAGTTCTTTTTTGCTATTAATTTCAATAATTTTTATTAATAAAAGATACCATGATAAAAAAAGAGATGGGGAGATTCTCAAAAAAGAAAAAGATAAATCTGAAATTCTTCTCAATAATATATTACCGGTAAAAGTAGTTGAAGACTTACAAAATAGAGATTTAGCAAAACCAATATTATACTCTGATTTTTATGAAGATGTGACTATTCTTTTTACAGATTTTGTCAATTTTACTGATTTCTGTACTCATTTATCTCCATCAAATCTTATATCTGAATTAAATAAAATTTTTACAGCATTTGATGAAATTATTGAAAAAAACCATTGTGAAAGAATAAAAACAATTGGTGACTCTTATCTTGCTGTTTGTGGAATGCCTGAAAAAAATAAGGACCATGTAAAAAACATTCTTACTGCATCAAAAGAAATTTTAAGTTATCTTAAAAACAGGAATATGAATCTTTCTGATAAATCTTTGAGTTTAGACATTAGAATCGGCGTTCATTCCGGAAATGTTATTGGTGGAATTGTTGGAATAAGGAAATTTATTTACGATGTTTTTGGTGATTCCATTAATACTGCTTCTCGTATGGAGACATATTCAAAATCAATGAAGATCAATGTTTCAGAGAATACTTATAATTTATCAAAAGCTTTATTTTCATTTGAAGAACGTCAAGAAATTAATGTTAAAGGTAAAGGAAAAATGAAAATGTATTTCTTAGAAAATTAAAGATTTGTAATCTCTCGCTATTTACCGTCTATTATTTATTTTCTTAAATCCGTGTAACTCTGCGTAAATCAGTGGCTTATCCTTTTCCGTTCAGATACTAATTATTCATTTCTTCCAAATCCAAATTGATTAATGTCCAGAAACTGCTAATGATAGAGCTGTTGCCAATTTAACAACATGCTCATCTGTTTTTGCTAACAATATTGCGAGTTTTGCAGAAATATTTCTCATCATAAGATAGCCGGCTTCTTTATCTTCGTTAGCAATTATTGCAAAATCTTCCTTTGTTAATTGGTCGTCACTCAATGATGTTAATTTTTTTTCTTCATTACTTAATTTTTCAATTTCAATATCTAAGGTTAATTTTTTTGTAATGGATACAGTCCTCTCAAAAAGAATATAAAGGCTATTTATTGTAACAATTGTCCACCAGAAAGCATTGTATCTTAATCTCAATTTATTAAGTTTATTAATTGTGAAAAATTATTTATCAGATAATGGGCATAAACCATTTCTGCTTTAGAACCATAACCATAACTAACTCCGATACTTATACAATTGCTTTCCATCGCAGCTTCAAGATCATAGATTCTATCGCCAACAAATAATGATGTTGAAAGATTTAAATCTTTTTTAATTTCATTAATTAAATCTGTTTTGTTTTTTCCAGGTCGATTACCGATACAAAGATAAGAATCTAAATATTTATCAAGAGAAAATGTATCTACAATTAGTTTGAAATATTCTGCTGAACAATTACTTGCCATTCCCAATTTGAGACCTTTCTTTTTAAGAATTGAAAGAGTTTCTATCACTCCATCAAATAATTTTCCTTTTCCACCTTTAATTAGTTCATGTTCAATTTTGAAACATAAATCTCTTAATTCTTTCCAGTGTGATTTTTCACCGTCTGGTAAAATTATTTTATAAAATTCATCAGAAGGAGCACCTACTTCTTTTCTAATATCTTCTTTTGAGGTGATGTTTTTATCAATACCATATTTTGAAAAAATTTCTTTCATTGCCAATATGATTGAATCAAGACTGTATTCATCAGATTTTAAAAGAGTTCCATCCATATCAAAAATAATACTATCAATATTTGAAAGAAAATCTACAGATTTCTGCTCGAAAGAAAATAATGATTTAAAAAAAATTCGTCTATCAAGTGGAAAGTATTTATTTTTTATAGATTTTTTTACGAATTGGTTAATAGACTCAGAATCATCAGATAGAGTACAAAAAAAATTGGGAATTTTAATGGGGTTGTTAGAGATAATCGCAATCTTAATTTTGGGAAATGAAAATTTTAAGGAATGAAAAAAAATCCTATTATCAAAATAATCTTTGTCATTTGTCAAAATAATGTTGTTGGGATTTAAATAATCAATAATTTTATTAATTGTGTGACATTTTACAATACTCCAAGGTAAATTATTACTCTTGAATTCATAGTTATAAGTTAAAATTTGTGCCAAAAAAATCTCCTTATTAATTTTTTTTAGAAAATATTCTTTCCATTTCCTATATTCTTAAGTTTTGATTGAATTTCCTTTTCTTTATCTTTGCCCAACGCTAAAGAATTGGGTTATAAAGATGTCGCTTCTATACTGATAGATAAAAAATATTACTCTCTTTTTTGGTTATTATTATCTTTAAAAATCTTTATGACTGCTGATTGGTGCTAATGGTTGGGC
>JAOZMQ010000329.1 GCA_029934195.1 Candidatus Cloacimonadota bacterium
TCGCGTACTTCGATCTGCTCTTCTGTTAAACCCCAATTAATTTCTCCCATGATCTCTTCTCCTTTTACTGTTCGATGACATTTGTTCCTTTGATTCCAAAATAAGCGGCGGCGGCCAGCAAATGACGGTCGCTTGTATAAACTTCATTCAACCCGTTGACGACGGCACTCCGCAGATGCAATGCATCACCAGCACGTAGAAATATATCGTCGGGCATTTCAACAAATTGGTTCGCGACGGAGCGAAGTTGAGAGGGCTTCATAGAAAACCATGTCCAAACTCCGTCCGCCTCATCCTCACGGAAAACCGCCACAACATCCATGAGTTCATCCCGACTGATCCGACCCTCCCGAAGATGGCGATGAAACACGCTAAACAATTCAAGACGCCCCCATTCGGAACAACAGAGTCCGTCCTGACCGGAGCGAGCCAGTTCTTGAACGCATTTCGACCCGGGTTCCGGAAGGTAACACTTCGCGATGTACGCTGTATCAAAGTACATCATATCCGGGAACGATCCTCCGCAACGATCTGAGTGCTATCCTCGTGAATACGGGGAAGCCGCGCCATTAAATCAGAATGATCCGGCAGAGGCCGTCGTTTCGGCTCTTCCGCATATGGCTGAACACATGCAATAGGCCGACCATGATCTGTAACCACAAATGCACCCTCTGCCGCTCGGCGAATCCAGCGACCTGTCTGCTCATGCAAATCACGAATGGAAACTGTTTTCATGTGTCACATTGTGCCATTTTAAAAACCCGTCGCAAGCGATATTTTTTCACCTATCCTTTAAATACGCCTTATAATCGTTTTCAGAAACTGACTTGTCCTTCAAAATGCCGCGCAAAGATGCCGTTATGGGCGAAATGCCTGCCTCTTGCGCCTCAAGGTAACGTTCCGCTTCAATCGCGGCGGCACAACCGGTACCCGCCGCCGTGATGGCTTGGCGATACATTGCATCCGCGACATCGCCGGCAACATATACGCCATCGATTTTGGTTTTTACACCGTCAGCAATCAAATAGCCCTTTTCATTCAAATCGAGCTGACCCACAAACGCCTCCGTGTTGGGTTTGTGCCCAATAGCGACAAATAATCCCATCACCACCAGCTCAGAAATTTCATCCGTTTTCACATTCCGGATTTTCAGTCCCGTCACTTCGTTCTTCTCAACATCGAGCACTTCGTCGATCACGGAATCCCAAAGCACCTCAATTTTATCGTGAGCCAACACGCGGTCGGACATAATTTTTGAAGCGCGGAACTGGTCGCGACGATGAATCACCGTGACCTTAGACGCAAAGCGAGTGAGAAACAGTGCTTCTTCGAGCGCGGTATCGCCACCGCCGACCACAGCGATGGGAACATCGCGGTAAAACGCGCCATCACAAGTGGCGCACGCGGACACGCCGCGGCCGATCAGTTTTTGCTCCGATTCCATTCCGAGATACTGCGCGCTCGCGCCCGTGGCAACCACCACGGTCTGCGTCTCGAAAGAATGGCCATCGGAAAGCGTGATGATTTTCCGAGCCTTGGAAAAATCGACCTCCACCACCGCGCCGGAAACAAATTTTGCGCCAAAGCGTTCAGCTTGCTGGCGCATTTGCGCCATCAGCGTCGAGCCATCGATTCCCTCCGGAAAGCCCGGGAAGTTTTCGATGTCGTTCGTGGTCGTCAACTGTCCACCCGGCTCAAAGCCTTCGATCACAATCGGCTCGAGATTCGCACGAGCCGTATAAATAGCGGCGGTATACCCCGCCGGCCCCGTTCCAATGATAACAACTTTTTCCATCCTTAAACCCTTCCCTGAGAATCGGCATTCAACAAATCCTCCAACTTCTTTACTTCGCAGGAATCAGTGGCGTGCAGTTGAAGGTCGTTGGTGACCAACGTAGCACCTTCACAAATAGCCGATGCACAAATTAATGCATCAGGAAGCTTCAGCTTCTTTTGCCGCCGCAAGAGAATGGTTTCCTTTTTTATTCGAGACGTAAGCTCGACGAGGATCATGCTGTTTAGCATTTTCTGAATTTGAACTTCTTCTTGCGCTGTAATAGAGGGGAAGGAAAGTAATTCAATTTCTGATATCACAGAAACAAAGTATTGAGCCTCTGGAAAGGATAAGCCGCGATTTAAAGCCGAGATGAGAATATTCGTGTCCAGCAGGTATTTAGCGCCATTCATCTCTGAGTTCCTTTTGAATTTCTAACGAATCGTGGCCACGAAAGCATCGGACATCATAGTCTGAAAAATCCACCCCACCCCGTTTTTTCTGAGGCTCTGAATCTGAGGCCAGCAAAATGACTCGAACGTGCTTACATGGCGGTGTTTTTTCCACCGGAATCAAAATGCTCTGATCTTGAATATCAGCCTCGAACTCAACGGCCTGCATTACACTTCCCCTTTACTCTTTCGCTTTTTGTTTCAACCATAGAACCCTACAAAAAAAACCCGGCTTTCCAAAGGTTGGAAAACAGGTTTTTTGATGATTCCATCGGGTGGACGTCGGAAGCAAAATCATCCAAAGATCCTGCTCCCATCGTAGACGAGTGCTTCCAGCCTCGTTGGCTCGTGCGACACGTTTCTGTTTAGCGGACGAGGCTGGACTCGACCAAAGGAAGAGAGGCTTCGCTATTGCGAAGCAACGCCCAAAGGAAGTGGCAACCCTCGTCTACGGTTTTTCCAAGCATTGGAAAAGGCGGGGAAGTTCTTCGACGAGGTAGAGCGGCAAGGAGATCAACTCGAAGGGTTGCGACGGTTTGGAGGCGACGGCCGATGTGGCGGTGCATCGACTCGGAACATCCGTGTTGAAGCGTACCGCGAAAGGCGACCCCTTTTCGGAGACGAAAACGTGTAGCGATTTGAGGGAACCCACTTTCCCCGCTTTGATTTCAACGGGGACAATTTGCGATCCGTACGTCAAAAGATAGTCGACCTCCGCCGAGGAGCTGCGCTGTTCCCGATTCCAATAGTAGAGCGTCGGCTCTGCGTAGCTTTCTCCACGATAAAGCAGATGCTGCCCCGCAAACTGCTCCGCAACTGCCCCTTTGTTCACGAGCGTCAAATCCGCTTCCAAATGGAAATCCGTAGCCTTCAACCCCAGAGCTGAGCAGAGCAATCCAACATCCAAAAACAACGGTTTCCGATCTTTCAATCGACTCTCCGCCCCCAAAGGAACCCCATTTCCCGCCGAATGTGTGACGCAATAAATGACCCGTGCCATTTCCAACATTTCAACACAATCGGCCAGCGGCTTCGCCCGTTCGTTTGGGTCTAAATTTACATATTTGAGCTTTCGCCCGACTTGGAGGGGAATCGCATCAAAAACTCGCCCGAGTCGCTGTGTATCGATTCGTTTCCCATATTTGGAAAAATCATCGCGATAGGTTTGAAGAATCGACAGGTGCTCTCTCGAAGAAAGCCGGACATCTCCACGATCCACATAAGCCTGCACGGCGGCAGGCATGCCACCGACCACGCAATACGTTTTCAAAAACTTGAGCAGCGTTTCATGAATCGAACGCGGCAACGGATCGCCCAGTTGGTAGGTCGAAAGAAACCGACACAGATTCTCTTTCCCATGGGCCACCAAAAACTCCGAAAAACTCATCGGCCCCATAAAGAGATATTCAATCCGTCCGACCGGCATCGAAAATGTATGCTCGCTCAAAACAAACTCAAGCAACGAGCCTGCCGCGATTACATGAAGCGCCGGCATGTTCTCAAAAAAGTACCGAAGCAGCGGAATCACATCCGGAACGCTCTGAATTTCGTCCAAAAAAAGAACCGTCTTTCCGGGGCGGATATCGACCTCCATATCGACTTCAAGAAGCCGAACGATTTCCTCCACATCCCGCGAAACAAACAAGTCCGCTTTCTCCGGA
>JAOZMQ010000330.1 GCA_029934195.1 Candidatus Cloacimonadota bacterium
TTTACAAATTGGACAATCGCAAATTTCTTAGATGAAGAAGATATTTACGATGGGCTTTTTAATTACGAATCTTTAGAATTACCTGTTTTCTATCAAAATTATTTTCACTCTAATTATCCTGTAAATAATGCTAATACTGTTCAACCTTGGGCAACTATGTATGTGAAACTTAGCCACGATACAAATTTATCTGTCAATATAAATGTAGATCATGAAATACAATTAGGTATTTTGACTACTGGAATTGGAGTCGAATCTCAAGTTGAAATTATTACAATCTCAGATGACAATACAATAACATTACCATCTTTAGAAGAAGATTATGATTATCATGTTTTAGTCTTTGCCAATAGTAACGATCAAGAATTAAGTTTTTCTTATGATATTGAAGAAGGTGCTATTCTTTATGGAGATGTTGACGGTAATGGAGAAATTCAATCGTATGACGCATCTTTAACTTTGCAAGCAGCTGTTGGACTTATAACGCTAACTACAGATCAATTTATTGCAGCTGATGTTGATGGCAATGGAGAACTTCAAACGTATGATGCAGCATTAATTCTTCAATATGCAACTGGACTTATAACTGTTTTCCCAGTAGAAGAATAGATAAAATTAAGACATTTTTATATTAAACCCAGATTATGCATTAGAGATTTTATGATAAATTATAAAGGTCTATCGGTTATCAAAATAATCTACAGCATTATCTGGGTTTGAAATATTAGATCAACTTTTAACAAGAAATTTAACTTGAAATGTACTTTATTCTAACAAGAAAAGGGATACCTGATTGACATTCAGATGTTTAAAAAAATAGGGAAGACTAATTTCTTTAAAGTAAAGTTTTTCACACAACAATAGGATCATTTATGAAATTAACCAAAAATTTATTTATAATCATACTAATTGGATTTTTTTCTATTTTATCAGCAAAAAATTTTGATAGTAATGATTACCAAATTTATAGTTCTCCAAAAGGTAAAAAATTATCAATGAAGAAAATGGCAAAACAACTTAAAAATTATGATGTTATTTTTTTCGGAGAATGGCATGATGATAATCTTCTTCATCAATTAGAAGCGGATATCTTGCCCTTAATAAGTAAAAAAAATCAAATCGCAATTTCAATGGAAATGTTTGAACGTGATGTGCAACCAATTGTAAATGATTTTCTTTCTGGGAAAATAGAAGAACAGGAGTTTTTAAAAGAAGCTCGTGCATGGGGAAATTATCTAACAGATTATAAACCAATAGTAGATTTTGCCAAAGAAAATAAGGTTGATGTTCTCGCTGCCAATGTTCCAAGAAAATATGCTTCAATGATCAGTAAAAAAGGGATTGAAGCTTTAAATTCGTTACCAGAGAATGAGAAAAAGCTAATAGCGAAAACTCTCAAACCTCTTGATAATCAATACAAAAAGCAATTTATAGAAACAATGTCTTCCAATATGGGACGGAAAAACGCAATGGGTATGAAGAAAATGTTGGATAATATTTATGCTGCACAATGCCTAAAAGATGATACAATGGCAGAGAGTATTTTTCAATATCTTCAAAAAAATCATAACACACAAATAATTCATTATAATGGAAATTTCCATAGTGAGTCCCATCTTGGAACAGCAAATAAATTACATCTACTTAATCCAAAGTTAAAAATTGCCGTTATTACTCCTGTCATAGTTGCTGATGGTGACAATTTGAAATATGATCCAGAATATAAAGATTTTGGTGATTTTCTCATTTTTGCTCACAGATTTTCAAGTTCAGAAGAGAAAGAAGTAAAAGCTCCGAAAATGTTCAATAAAATTTCAAATACAATTTTGAGTCATAAATTGAATCTGAAAATTGAGCCTAACAAAAAATTTCTTTCCGGTTACGATGAAATTTCTCTTTCAAAAGAAATTACAAAAAATGACACAATTTTTTTATTATCAGCTCTCAAAGTTAAGAATATCACAATCGAAGAGAAAGCAATTAAATATCAAATTATTGATGAAAATGAAGATTATCAAGGGATAATATTCCTCAAAGATATTGATGCAAAAAAAATAAAAATCGAATATGCAGGAGAAATTTATTTTCCATTGAAAGGAAGAAATCTGAATCAAACTCATGATGGAACAATGGGAATTATTTCCGATAAAGAGAATGAAGGAATCTATCTTCCGGGAGCAAATTGGTATCCTATTATCGGAGAAGGTCTTGCAGATTTTGACATTATTGTCTCCTGTCCGGAAGAATTTCAATTACTTACAAGTGGTAAAGAATCAAGAACTTCTAAAAATGGAATGACGATTTATAATTGGAAAAGTGAACTCCCTGTGGATCATATTTATCTTGTAGGAAACAAATTTGTTTTGAACTCTCGTATTGTAAATAATGTTAAAATAGGGACTTACCTTTTACCTGAAGATGCCAAATTTGCTGATAGTTATTTAGATGGTGTTGAAAAATATCTTTTAGATTACTCAAAATTATTTGGAGAATATCCTTTTAGTTCTTTCAGTGTTGTAGAAAATTTCTTTGCTTCCGGCTTTGGAATGCCTAATTTTACTTTGCTGTCAAAAGAAATAGTAAAGATGCCTTTTGTCACTCTTTCGCCAGGAGTTATTGCTCACGAATTTTGTCATAATTGGTGGGGAAATAGCGTTTATGTGGATTACGAAAATGGAAATTGGTGCGAAGCAATTACTGTTTTTTCATCAAATTACTACCAAAATATTCTCAAAGGAAATTTGGATAAAGCAAAAGATTGGCGTAAACAAGCAATTCTTGATAACAATTTACTTCCAGAAGAAAAAAGATTTCCTCTCAAAGAATTTGTTTATCAACATAACGATGATGAAGCAGTTATTGGCTATCAAAAGGGAGCAATGCTTTTTGTAAATCTTTATCAACTTTTCGGTAAAGAATTATTCTTTGAAACAGTTAAAGATTTCTATAAAATCAATAAAGGAAAGATTGCAGATTGGAATGATTGGAAAAATATTTTTAAGAAGCATAATCCAAAAGAGCAAGATTTTTCACTTGATGAAATCTTTGATTTTTGGTTAAATTCTACTTCATTATCTTATATAAAAATGACTGATGTCAAATTTAATGATAAGAAATTAAGCTTTTCACTAATGAAAGAAACACCTATTCCGTTGCAAATTCCGATTAAAATAACTTTGAAAAATGGACAAGAAATTGAAGAATTAGTTTCATTAACAACTGAAAAAATTGAACATCATATTTTATTGAAATCAAATCCAGCTAAAATTGAAATTGATCCGAATGCTTATATCTTAAAGACAATTTCCAATGAAAGCATGCCATATAATTTGAACAGAACTCTCAATGATAAGCCAATTGTCATTTTACCGGAAAAAGGAGAAATGGTTACTCGTTTACAAATGGTTGCTTCGATGCTTACAAGAAGTGGTTATGAGATTCAAATAAAATCAGCGGTTGAAGTAACTGATGAAGATTTACAAACAAACTCCTTATTTATTCTCGGAGAATTTGAGAATAATTCAGTTTTAAGAAAACTCACACTTTTAGAGAATTTTAAAGTTGATGAGAATAGCCTTGAAATTGATGGAAACAAAATAACCGGTAAGAAGGGTTCAGTTATTCTGAGCTATTCCTCGCCATATAATCAGGAGAAATCCATCTCTATATATACTTGGAATAGTGCAGAGGCTATTGCTTCTTTCAGAAAAATGTTCCATTATATGAATGATTCGTGGCAAATTTTTGATCTTGATGTAAAAGAAAAAGGTGCATTAAAGTCAGACCAAATTTTCCCAAAAGGTCAAAATGATTTGATTTTTGTTTTTGAATAAACAGGAATGTATACATCCTCGTAGGTCAATCAGCTTGATTGACTATTAA
>JAOZMQ010000331.1 GCA_029934195.1 Candidatus Cloacimonadota bacterium
ACTTTTGTGTCTCAGTAAGTGATTTAATAACAAAGAGAATAAAAGGTTCAATATCAAAAAAACAGTAAATATATTGTTCTTTTTTTTGTAGTTACTTTTTTATAATAAAAATTTCTTTTCTTAGATTATTTTTACTTTTATTTATTTAAGAAACTTCTCTATTCTTTCCTTCAGCTCATAAATTTCCTGTAAAAAATCAGAGTAATTTTCTTTATCTATTTCAGAACTAATATTTGATAAAAATTTATTAAAAGACTTAGCTTTTTTGAAAGCTATTTTTTCTTTTGTCTCTTCTTTTTTATTTTGCTTTTTGGTTATTTCCCTTACTTCATCACTCTTAAGATTGCCTAAAATAATTTTTTCAAATAAACCAGACATCAAATCAAAAGTTTTTTGTTTTGCAACTTCTATTAACGATCTTTTGGAAATATGCGCGTGCGCATATTTTAATCTTAATTCTTCTGGAATTTTGTTTAAACTCAGACTTCTACTAATTATTGTTTGGCTTTTACTAACAACTAACGCTAATTTTTCTTGTGTATAATCATACTCATCAATCATTTTTTTTAGAGCTTCTGCTTCTTCAAATGGTTCTAAATTTTCTCTTTGAATATTTTCTATTAATGAAATTTCAATTGGATTCCCTTTTGAAATTATTGCAGGAATTTTTTCTAATCCTGCTAATTTTGAAGCTCGTAATCTTCTTTCTCCAGCAACTAAGATAACTAACTCATTTTCTTGTCGAACAACTATAGGTTGAATAACTCCACTCTGTTTAATAGAATTAGATAATTCCTGTAATTTTTTTTCATCAAAATGCTTTCTTGGTTGAAATGGATTATCTTGTATTTCATTAACTGGAATGTAATAAATATTATCATCCTCTTTTGATTCATCTAAGAAATCACTCATTGAAACAACTTTATTTCTATCAATTATTGATTTTGTTGATTTTGTAAACATTCCTCTTTTATTAGTCATAATCTTCCTATTAATTCCTCTAAAAAAATTATAAAATGAAAAGCTTGTTTGCTTTTAGGATTGTATTCCATTATTGATTTTTGCTGTGTAGGACTTTCTACCATAGAAACCGAATGTGGGATTACAGATTTAAAAACTAGATCAGGATAGTCATTTCTTAAAACATCTTCAACTTCCTCTTCAATTATAGTTTTTCTTCCATTTACATCATTTAAAATAATACCTAAAATATTCAATTTTTTATTTATTCTTTTCTTAATTCTATTGATAGTATCAAAAAGATCATGTAGTCCAATTACGGCAAATGGGGCAGGTTTAATAGGAATCAAAACATGATCAGTTGGAATTAAAGCAGACATATTTAAAAAACCTAATGAGGGATTACAATCTATAATTATATAATCATAAATACTATCGAATATTTCTAAACCCTCTTGTAAAAAATATGCTTCATCAAGTCTTCCATCTGAAACTTTTGATAGATGAATATTAGCTCCAATAAAATCCAAATTCTCATCAATTCTTTCAGGTTTAACTTTTGAAAAATTATTTTGATAAAAATCTATAATATCAGCTTTCATTTTTCTTGGATCTTCCAACAACGAACAAGTTAAATTTCCCTGAGGATCATTATCAAGTATTAAAACCTTGAATCCTTTATTGGAAAGTCCTTTGGCAAGATTGAAAGCAATAGTCGTTTTCCCTACTCCACCTTTTTGGTTTATAACTGAAATTATTCTACTCATTTTTTTTCCTTTAAAAATTATATTGGTAAACAAATTAATTTTATCTTAAATATTGCAACTAAAATTTTAAAAAATTCATTTATGTTCTTGTTGATTTAATAACTGAATAAAGAAGATTACAAAATCGACCTCGAAAAAAGCTCATATGAGCCTGATCTCAACACGAGGAGAGTACAAAAAAACTCTCTGTTTTCAAGTATCTTTTCGAAAAAGCGATTAAAGAAACAGACTCATTTATCTTTAATAACAATCCAATTATCAAAAGAATTAGCTTCTTTTTTTACTTCCATTCCTTTCTTTTTTGCATATTTAATGAAATCATCATCAGTATCTTTTAATTCTTTTTCTTTCTTATTATAGCTCCGATAAGCACTAAAACGATAGGCTTCTTTATCTTTATATTTTTTATATAAAGGATTACGATTTATCCATAACTCAAAATTAGAATATTCAGCCTTTCCCATTTCATCTAAAATATTTTTTATTTGTGGATTTACTATCATTTGAATAAATTCATCATATAATTTTCGCCCTTTATCTTTTTTATCTTGATATTTTTGTTGTTGAATTTCTTTTTCTTTATTTTTCACTTCTTTTTCTATCTCAACTTTTGGCTTTTTACTTCTAAAATCTTCTTCAAGAGCTTTTACTGTATAGGCTGGAATATTTTTAATTTTTCCTTCATTAATTCCTTTTTTTACAACGTTCAAATTTTCTTGTATGTAAAATTCATCCATTGTCTTTAAGATATTCACAGCTTTTTTATTTGATATACCAAATTCGACCGTTAAAATAGAGAATAATTCCTGATTATCTAATTCAAATTCATCTATTGGAAGAGTTTTTCGCTTTTTTTTTATTATTTTCATTTTTTTAATATCTAATGAATTTTCCTTGTTAGGTTTTATCATAAATTTAACGTGAGTTACTTTCCTACTTTCTTTAAAAAATAAAGTTTCTCCAAAAATATTTGTTTTTCTGTTAATTTCCGAAATTGCTTTTTTTAATACATCTCTTTTTAAGAATTTAAATTCCTCATATTCACCTGAATTCAACCCAAGTAACTTTCTTATATCATTAATAGATAATCGAGGAGTTTCTCCAAATTTCTTTTTTTCATTATAATAATCAACAAACAACTCATAAAGAGCCAATGAATGTTTACTTTTGAATTTATTTTGTAGACTTAAATTTATCTTTGCATACATTTCCGGATTGTGAAGTTTTTTTCTCATAAATGGGGAATATGAGTAAAAACATACCCCATTTATTATTCTTGCATCAGCTAATAAAGTAGATACACCCCAATCCTGTTTTTTATCTTTATTTAAAATATTCCATTCAATTTGTGTTCTATTTAGTTTTCTTAATATTTCCTTCAAATACTCTAATTTTTTACTATTAAAATCCAATATTTCAGCTAACTGTTTTATCGAAATTTCATAAGTATCTTTTTCTTTTAAATCATCAAAAGCATAAGATAATAATACATTCCAAGATCTTCTTTCCAGTAAATTTATTTTATTTGATATCTGTATTGTCGAACTATGTTTAATTACTTCTTTTTTTTTCACAAAATTTCCTTTTAAATTTATAATAAGACCATACAATAAAAGGTAAAAATTTGTCAATACTTTAATATCACCTTTCGACCTACATCGCATCACCTTTAACCCTACATCGTATCACCTTTCGCCCTACATCGCATCACCTTTAACCCTACATCGTATCACCTTTAATTAACTATATGCTTTATATAATGTCATTTATGGAGACGGAAAACTATAAAAACTATTAAAACTATAAAAACAACACGACAAATACTTAAGAAATAGTTTATTTGCTTAATACATATTATTAGTGATGATGTTTTTTAAGGAGAAAAGAAAAATGAATTGCAAACAAGCAAATAGTATTTCAATCAATCTCTAATAGTCAAAAAGGAAAAGAAACAAATTCAGAAATTTGTTATATTAGTATTTTTAAAGCAAATCAAAAAACACCAAGTTTTAAATAAATATTACTTTAAATACGTGGTATAATTTTACTCTTGGAAAAGTTGTAGTTAAAATAAAAGTGTTCCTTTATCATCTCAAATATGAAACATCCAAATATTGGCATTTATGAAGTTTTTTTAATTTTCTGATCATTATA
>JAOZMQ010000332.1 GCA_029934195.1 Candidatus Cloacimonadota bacterium
CCAGTTTTCGGGAAAGGAAAAGTTCAAAAAAGACCGGAAAAACGTACTCGTTTTAAACGTACCCGTTTTAACGTACTCGTTTTATTCCTCGTGATAGCTCAAAAACTCAGTTTTTGCAGGGACTCCGGGATTTTTTGAACGTATGCAGACTTGTGAATAAGATGGGTCACATTAAAATCTTCTTAGAACATTGTGAAATTTTGTAACCGTAAGCTATTTAGTACTTGGACGAAAACTAACTTTTTCTGAATTTTCTTTTCTTTTCGCTACTCTGTAGCTTGATTGACCATTGACAATCAAGATGATTGTCCTACGAGAATAAAATCCTGATTCAGATAATGTGGACAAGATGTCCACTCTCCAAAAATCAATAGTCCACAACTTTAGGTGTGGGATTAAAAAACAACATATAAAATAGAAATGCCGTTCACGGCGTTTAGAAATAGAGGTAAAAAACCAATGAAAATAATTCATACTTCCGATTGGCATCTTGGACAAAGACTTTTTGACCATCACAGAAAAGAGGAAAATGATCTCTTTCTTGACTGGTTTTCCGAGAAAATAAATGAAATAAAAGCAGACATATTGATTATCTCCGGTGATATTTTTGATAATGGAAATCCTCCACAATATGCTTTAAAACAATATTATGATTTTCTAAAAAAAACAATTTTAACTTCCTGTAAGTGTATTGTCATTATTGGAGGAAATCATGATTCTGTATCTGTTTTAAATGCTCCAGGAGATTTACTTTCTTCCTTTCAGATTTTTGTTGTTGGTGGAGCTGAATTAGAATTTTGTAGAGAAGTTCTTGAAATAAAAAATAATGAAAAAGAAATAATTGCTATTGTGGCAGCAATTCCTTTTCTTCGTGACCGCGACATTCATTATACTATTTCCGGAGAATCATTTTTGGAAAGAGAGAATCGAGTAAAGCAAGGCATAATAAATCATTATCAGAATATTGGAGAATTGTGCAAAAAATACGAAGATTTGCAAATTCCAATTATTGCTACCGGTCATCTTTTTACTACCGGTGCAATAAAATCTGAAAGTGAAAAGGAAATCTATGTTGGAAATCTTGGTCAGATTGATGCTAATGAATTTCCGAAAATTTTTGATTATATTGCGTTGGGACATTTGCATCGATCTCAAAAAGTTGCTGGAAAAGATTATATCAGATATTCTGGTTCTCCACTTTCAATGAGTTTTTCTGAATCTGGTTATAAACATTATTTCAATCTTATTACTTTTGACAACAAAACCATTACAAATATAGAAAGAATTGAGATTCCTAAATTTAGAAAACTTGTATTATTGAAAGGAAATCTTGCAGAAATTATTGAAAAATTATCCTCAGAACAAATTTCGGAAAATAAATTGCATACATGGGTAGAGATTCAATTAAATGAGTCTCAAATCTCGCCTTCTGAACGAGAAAAAATTATAGATTTATCGGAAGAATCTAATCTTGAACTTTTATCGTTAAGATTAATGAATAGAAAACTATCTTGGGATTCAGAAAATGAAATGGACAATAATCTAAGTTTGTCTGATTTGGATATTGAAACTGTATTTATGAAAAAGTGTTCATTAATGAAATTCAATGATGAAGTCCAATCTGAATTAGTGAGATCTTTCAAAGAATTGTTAATCTGGAAAAATGAACAGGAAAATTTATAAATTGTTATTAAACAAAAGGATTTTTAATCATGAAAAAAATGAAGTTAATGAAGAAAGATTTATTGGAAAATTCTTTATTCTATAGCTTCATAGAAGCGACATCTTTGTAGCCCAATACGGTTAGCATTGGGTAAAAATAAAAAGAGAAGAAAGCTACAGAGTAGCGACATAGAAAAGATTTGTAGAAGTTACTTTTCATTCATATATTAAATATGCCGTTAAAAGAAAATTAATTTTTAAATAAACGCAAATTCCTCTTTTTATTTTATTAGATGAGTTTATTTAAAGTCAAATAAAAGGAGTTATAAATGACTGGGGTCTTAGGATTTATTTCTGATTTTAAAATAATCTTTACAAACTTATTCATACAAAGTACAAGTTTTCTTTTTATTGGAGTTCTTTTATCAGTTTTTTTAGAGAAGCATCTCAATGTAAAGTTAGTAAAGACTTTTAGCAAACTTGATAAAAAATTACAAATCATTTTTGCAATAGTTGCTGGCTTTATTTTTCCGGTTGGTAATTTTGGAGTTATACCACTAACAAAAATTCTCTTACAAAAAAAAATTCCTCTTCGACCAATACTGATTTTTATGATTGTAGCTCCAGTAATTAATCCTATTTCAATGATAGCTACAATTTATGCTTTTCAAGGAACATTTTTATATCTTATTTTGCGAATCATTGTTTCAATTTTTACTGCATTAATTGTTAGTTCTTTTGCCATAAGATTTAGTAAAACAGATATTTATAATGATGTTTCTCTAATAGAAGATTCTCAAGAAAAATCTTTTAATATTATTCAATTAAATATGTTTAAGATTTTCAATAAATCTAATCATTTCTTTTTTAATTTGATGAAAATTAATATTATTTCTATCTCTATCATAACTATTTTATTATTGATTTTCCCACAAAATTTAATGGAAACGATAACCTCAAATTTTGTAACTTCAATTGTTTTTTTACAAGGTTTAGGATTTATAATTCCTCAATCTATTTTCACAGATTCTTTTATAGGAATGGCTCTAAATACTCAGTTTTCTTTTATATCGATAATTGTTTTTCTTGTTTCCGGATCTATGGTAAACATAAAATCATATTTTTTATTAAGAAATATTTTCACCAAAAGATTTACAATTTTTTTACAAATTTCTCTATCATTAATTATCTTTCTGATTTCTTTAACCTTGATAATGTTATTTGCTTTCTCTGGAATTGGAGTGTAATTTAAATGAAAACAACAAAATTTTCTATAACTAAAATTTCCCTTTCTTTCGTCTTTTTTGTTTGGAATATTGCTAATTATTTTTTGATATTTTCCTCAAACTTCAAGAATCTTGCTCCGGATAATTTTCAATTTCCGTTTATTATTTTTACAATTCTATTATCAATTTGGTTTTTAATTAGCATTATCAACATTTTCAAAAAAAACCATAAATTGAATCTTAATTTTTCCTTACTTTTTATCATTCTTCTGCTTCCGAATTTATTATTTTTAAAACCGTCAAAGCTTAGCTCAAATTCTTTTAAACGCAATCTTTTATCTTTGGATAATTTTACTCTTGATGAAGTAACAGATTATGAAAAATCCTTGAGTTTAATTATTCCAAAAACAGAAAAAAAAGTAATGAGTACAGAAGAAAAATATAATTTTAGCAGAAAATTAACCTCAACAAAAGAATTACTTTTTTATACAAACCAGTTAAAAGATTCAACTAATTATGGAAAATATCTTGGTAAAGATTTTGAAATTGCAGGTCTTTTTAGAGCTGATAGCAGTTTCATTGATAATCAAATCTTTGTCGGTCGTTTCGTCCAACTTGGTGCTCATGGATACAAAATTGATGCTATTGGTTTTTATGTTGTCTTTGATAAAACACCTTCAGTCCCACCAAATAAATGGATCAAAGTCAAAGGAATTCTTACAATGGGTACTACTGTTGACGGTGAAAAACCAATTTTAAAAGCAGAAAGCTATGAATTTATTAAAGCTGGAAATCCTTATATTGTGATTGGTCGTAATTAATTGTTCAAAATTTGTTGCATTCTTTGGAAATAGTATCTGAACGAAAACTAACTTTTTCTGAATTTTCTTTTTTTTTGTCGCTACTCTGTAGCTTGATTCTCTTTTTTGGTTCTTTACCCAACGCTAACGCATTGGGCTACATAAATATCGCTTCTATGAAGCTG
>JAOZMQ010000037.1 GCA_029934195.1 Candidatus Cloacimonadota bacterium
GTAATTTTCCATTTTCTTTGATTGTTGAAAATTCGGCTTTATATAGCTTTGCGACTTCAAATTTTTGAGATCTCAAGAGGAATAAAACGGGTACGTTTAAAACGAGTACGTTTTTCCTGTCTTTTTCTTCTTCATTTGAAAAAAATAGGGTCACATAAAACTATGAGATTTAGTTTTCTTAGGGTAAAATATTTGTTTAAAAAATCTTTGACCAAATTTACAGCAAAAAAAAATTAGTTTAAATATTAAAAAGAGGAAAAATGAAAATAACAATAGTTTACGATAATACAACGACCAATGATGAGCTGATTGCTGATTGGGGTTTTGCCTGTATTATTGATTATAAAGGCAGACGAATCTTATTTGATACAGGTGGAAATGGGAAAATTTTATTGGAAAATTTGATGAATCTATCAATTGACCCTTCATCATTTGACGATATTGTAATTTCTCATCCTGATTTCGACCATATTGGTGGGCTCTCACATATTTTGAATCTTAACCAAACAGCTGTAATCCATAATCCTATTTCGTTTCGCGGTATAAAATATCCAAACAAAGTAATTCATTATGATGTTCCAACTAAGATTTATGAAAATATTTTTACAACCGGAGAATTAGGAAACAGAGAACAATCTCTTGGCATAAAAACAGAAAAAGGGATTGTTTTAGTTATCGGTTGTAGTCATCCGGGGCTTGGCGAAATAATTTCTACAATGGAAGAATTTGGTGAAATCTATATGATTGTCGGCGGTTTACACGGATTTAATAAATATGAAGTAATTGAAAATATTGACAAAATTTGTGCCACACATTGTACAAAAAATATTGAACCTATAAAAAATCTTTATCCGCAAAAAATAATTAGCGGTGGAGTCGGTAAAATAATAATAGTCTAAGTTACTGTAACGAAATAAAGGAAATAGAATGAAAAAGAAAAAATTGAATTTGATTTATTTTTCTCCAACAGAAACAACTAAAACAATAGTTAAGGCTATTGCTGATGGTATGAAAATCCATAATGTTACAGAAATTAATTTAACAAAAACAGAAAATATTAAAGATTATCGCTTCAATCAAGATGATGTTGTAATTATCGGAGTTCCAGTGTATTCAGGGAGAATTCCTTTAATAGCATTACAGAGATTAGAAAGAATCAAAGCAAATCAGTCTAAAGCAATTCTTGTCGTTGTTTATGGAAACCGACATTATGATGATGCCCTTTTAGAATTGAAAAATCTAACAAAGAAAATTGGCTTTGAAATCATTGCAGCATCAGCTTTTGTTGGGGTTCATTCTTATAGTACCGTTGATTATCCAATCGCAACAGATAGACCAAATAATGAAGATTTACAAGTGGCAAAGAATCTTGGGGAACAAGCTTTCTCTAAAATTTCAGGTAAATATTTGGAAATCAATGTACCCGGAAATTTCCCATACAGAGAAAGATCTCCTAAATTAGATGTAAAGCCAAAAACAGATTTAAATCTTTGTGATTTTTGCGGATTATGTAAAAAAGTATGTCCAGTTGATGCTATTACCATATTGGAAAATAAAATTGATATTGATGCAAAACTTTGTATTTATTGTCATGCTTGTGTAAAGATATGTCCTCAAAATGCACGGATAATTGATGATGAAAGAATTGTTGCTTTCTCCAAAAAATTACATGAAAATTGTCAAGAACCTCGACCAATCGAAATCTTTATATAAATGAATAATTCAAATCAATATTTAGCAGAACCACTGACTTTTCTTTATAAAAAATATGGAATAGATTTTGGTGAGATTGAAAAACTTGTTTCCGGTGATCAATATTCTGCAGTATTATTGAAGAATAAAAGCTTAGGAGTTTGTGCAAATATAGATAAACCGATCAATACAGATTTATCTGTGTATCAGGTTATTGATTTGGAAAAAATACAAGATAGAATTTTTTTAAATGCTTACTATAACGCCAAATTCAATAATAATGAAACTTTTAAAGGAAAAGATTTATTTGAGATTATCAATATAAAATTTTACAAAAAAGTTGTTGTGATTGGTAATTTCTTTCCAATTGTTGCAAAGTTCAAGAGATTAAATATTAAATATAATATCTTTGATTTAAAAGAGAATTTTGATTATTTGACTTCGATGTCAAAACAAATGGATTTTTTACAGAAAGCTGATTGTGTTATTCTTACCGCAACCACCATTTTCAATAAAACGTTTATGGATATTTGTGCTAACACTAAAAATAATTGTCACATATTTCTATTAGGTCCTTCAACTCCTATGACACTCGAAATGTTTAATTATAGAAATATAAAACATCTATTTGGAACATCTTTTCAAAGTGAAGATTCACGAGTTCTGGATTTGATTGAAAAAAATAAAGGTCCAAGAGAATTCCTAAAATATGGAGATAAAACGATGATATTGGAGAAATTATGAAACTTATGCATGTAGCCATAATGATTACTGACAAAGCGGAAATTGTAAATTTCTATGAAAATATTTTTCAAATGAAAATAGTTAAAGAATTTGTATTACCGAAAGAATTATCACACAAGATTTTTAATAAAAATATTGATACAGAAGCGATATTACTTCAAAAAGATGAAATGCAGCTTGAAGTTTTTATTGTTGAGAATAAAGGTGAAAGTGCTTTTAACCATCTTTGTATTTCCTTCCCCAAAAGAGAATTAATTGTTTCAAAAGCTAAAGAAGCAGGTTACAAGGTAATACGAATTCCACGAAAAAATTTTGATATTATTTTCATTATCGATAATGACCAAAATTTCTATGAAATAAAGGAATCATAATGATCAAGATTAAAACCCCAAAAGAAATTAAGAAAATGCGGAAAGCCGGTAAATTAGCGGCACAACTTTTGGACTATTTAGAACCATTTGTAGTCGAAGGAGTTACAACTCAAAAGCTAAATGATTTGGCAGAAAAATTTACTAAAGAACACGATGCAATCTCTGCTCCTTTAAATTATAATGGTTTTCCAAAAAGTATCTGTACTTCAGTAAACAATGTTGTTTGTCATGGAATTCCATCTAATGAAGTAATCTTGAAAAATGGCGATATCGTCAATATTGATGTCACTGTTATTTTAAAAAAATATCATGGAGATACTTCTCGAACATATTTAATCGGAGATGTCAATCCACAAGTTAGAAAATTGGTTGAAAGAACAAAAATTGCAATGGAAATTGGAATTAAAGCTATTAAACCCGGAAAATATTTATATGAAATTGGTAAAACTATCGAAGAGTACATTAAAATTTTTGGATATTCTATTGTAGAAGCTTATTGTGGACACGGAATCGGAAAAGATTTCCATGAAGACCCAGCCGTAATGCATACCTTTTCTCTTGATAATAAAATCGAATTAAAACCCGGTATGATTTTCACGGTTGAACCAATGATTAATCTCGGAAGTAAAAAGGACGTTATTACATCCGAAGAAGATGGCTGGACAGTTAGAACAGTCGATAATTCTGTCAGTGCTCAATTTGAACATACAGTTCTTGTTACCGAAAATGGTTATGAAATATTAACACTTTCATAAATCCTAATTTGATCTTAAATAATATTTAGTAGCTGAACAAAAAAGACTTTTTAATAATGAAGGAAATAAGAAAGATTAATTAGAATTTATAAGAAAATTTAGTCTTAAAACAAAAAAATAAATGGAGGAAAGAATGAAAAATTATGATGTAATAATTATTGGTGGTGGTCCATCCGGAATCATCGTCGGTGTAACAGGAAAAAACCAAAATCCGGAAAAAAGTTTTTTAATGATTAAAGAAGAGGAAAAAGGATTGGTCCCTTGTGGAATCCCTTATGTTTTTCACGATCTATCAGATATCAGCAATAATGCAATGGGACCAAAACCATTTGTTGCTGCCGGCGGGGAAGTTTTAATTGATACTGTAATTAGTATTGATACAAAAAACAAAAGTCTTAAAACTCAAAACGGCGAAGAATTCACCTATGAAAAACTTGTTTTTGCAACCGGCTCAGCTCCAACTCAACCTAAATTTATTGAAGGTTATGACTTAGATGGTGTTCTTTACATCAAAAAAAGTTATGATTATATTGCAATGGCTAAAGAACGAACTGATAAAGCAAAAAATATTGTTGTTATCGGTGGTGGATTTATTGGTGTAGAAGTTGCAGAACAATTAGCAAAATTTGAAGACAAAACAGTCAGTTTAATAGAAATGGAATCTTATTGCTTATCAAAAGCATTTTCTCTTCATACCGCAAAGCAAGCTGATGAGGTAATTAGAAATTCCGGAGTTAAATTATATACTTCGAGCAAAGTTAAGAAAATTATTGGTAAAGATGGAAAAGTTTCTGCTGTTGAATTATCAGATGGAACAATTATCGAAACTGAGATTGTAATTGCTTCAATTGGCTATAAACCAAATACTAAATTAGCAAAAGATTGTGGTTTGGAAATTAATTCTCGCGGTGCTATCAGATGCGATAATTATTTTCGTACTGGTATAATGGACATTTATGCTTTGGGAGATTGTTCTTCAACTATTGGATTTATTACAGGAAGAACTGATAACATTATGTTAGCTTCTACTGCTACTGCTGAAGCAAGAGTGTTAGGTTACAACCTTTTTGATGTGAATCTTGTCAGGACTTTTTCAGGCACGATTTCTGTCTTTTCCACAAAGATTGGAGGAGTTGCTTTTGCTTCAGCAGGTGCAATTGAACAACTTGCAGAATCTGAAAATATTCAATATGTTGTAGGGAAATTCTCTGATGTAGATAGACATCCGGGATCTATTGCTGACGCTTCGACTTTATCCATACAATTGATCGTATCTCCTGGTGATGGAACAATTATCGGTGGCGAAATGATGGGTGGAGATTCTGTTGGTGAATTAATCAATATTCTCGCTTTGGCAATTCAAAAAAGTGTAACTGTCTATGAAATGGTAGGTTTTCAAGTTGGAACTCATCCACTTCTTACAACAGCTCCTACAAAATCTGTACTAATCAAAGCTGCCGAAATGGCAATTGGTGCGATTAGAAATAGATAGAAAAAATCAAGCAATTTGATTTGTTCTATCGATAACTTTACAGAGTTTGCCTTAGAATAAACGATGTAAAATGCTATACTCCTTCTTTTGGAGGTTTTGCAATAAAGTCAGAACACCTAACCTCATAGATTTAAAAATGACCCCAGCTTTTCGGGGAAGGAAAAATAAAAAAGACCGGAGTTCCTCGTAATAACAGGGACTTCGGTTTTTTTTGGGACAATAGACTTTTGTTCTCGCTTCACATTCATTTCCACAAACGTACTCGTATGATTCATTGCGAAGCAAGTTCAAAAAAAATAGAGAACCCTGAAGGTACGTAAATAAGCGAGTAAAAGGGGTCATATTAAAATCTTGTGTTAGAAACCTACGAAAGCTTGTAACCATAAGTTATTTATAGGATTAGCTGAAAAAGAGAATTATGAGGTCAAGAGTTCTGAAAGTGTCATTCGTTCACAAACTTTTCAAAATCCGCTCGCTATTCTGTAGCTTAATTCTCTTTTTTCTTTACCCAACACTAACGCATTGGACTACAAAGATATCGCTTTTATGAAGCTAAAGAATAAATAATTTCCCAATTAATCTTCTTCGGGAAATTCTGTTCTTCATGGTTAAAAAATTCCTTTTCGTTCAGATACTATCTATATATCATAAGTGATAGTGCAATATAAAAAATTTAAGGTTAACTAAAATTATTGAAATGAATTATAAAAATATCTTGTTATTCAAAACAGTCCGAGGGGAAGCCAAAACTTGTTTTTTTATTTTACACACATTTTTGCATACACCACTCAAAACAGCAAGAAAATAAAAAACCGTAAGTGTCTTAAAGTAAACACTTACGGTTATAAAATGGTGCAGAAGGCGGGACTTGAACCCGCACACCCGCAATAGGCACAAGATCCTTAGTCTTGCGTGTCTGCCAATTCCACCACTTCTGCTTTATTTTTCAAGATTTAGTCTTATTTTGTATCAGTTTTTGGTTCAGCTTTTACAGGTTCTACACTTTTTTCAGGAAGTGTATTCAAATCCTGAGATTCAGTTGCAGTATTTTGCTGAGCACTTTCTTTCTTCATTTTTTCAAAAACATCTGATTTTTTTGGTGTATTTGTTTTACCAACATTAATAGCTAACAAAATACAAAGAACAACAAAAATAGCAGCTAAAATTCTTGTAAGTTTTTTCAGGAAATCTGAAGCTCCCTGACTTCCAAGCATACTTGAAGCAGTTCCCCCAACCATTCCGTCAAGAGCCCCACCTTTGCTTGATTGAGCCAAAATTACGAGGATCAAAGCCACAGATACAATCACATGTAATATCAACAAAAACGTATATAACATATTATCTCCTGTCTTAAATCTGAAACACTTTTATTAATTGCTGATTTTCCTGTCAATATACTTTTAGAACTTTTTTCATTCACCAAGCTTAATCCTATAAATATCAAAGAGTTAGCTTGCAATAAAATCAGAAAAATGATTAATAAAAAGAAGAGTATTTTTTACATAAAACTATAATTTTCTATAAAGATTAGTAATTTCTTCTGAAGTAACCTTAAAAGGATTATTTGCCATGTTCCTTGTTGCCATAACTTCTGGAATACGACGCGAAACAAAATCTTCCGATATTTCAAAATTTTTATTCATTCCCAAAGAATCTAACCAATTAAAGAAATCTTCTTTTGTACATTGAAGATACATAAATAGCGAACTCAATTCTTTTTCTATAGATTGAAGGAAAAAGTCAATAATATGTTTCATAACCAATCCATTAGATAAACCATGTGGTACCCCGAATTCTGTAGTCATCGGATAACCAATAGAATGCTGAAGAGTTGTTCCAGTCTGGGCAATAACAATTCCACCATACATTGAAGCCAACATTAATTTTTCACGTAACTTTAAATCCAGAGGATTTTCTAAAACAGGAATCAGATTTTCGTAAATCAGCTTAACTCCCTCAAAAAGAATTGGATAGATTAATTTGTTTCTTTTATTAGAAAATATTCCTTCCAAAAGATGACTTAGCGCATCAACAGCTGTGTTTCGTGTAACTTTTTCAGGTAAAGATAAAGTATATTTTGCATCCAAAAAAGATAAAACAGGGAAAGTGTATTTTGAAGCAAATCCGGCTTTCATTCCTTTTTCTATGTCAGTAATGACACTGTTTGGAGTTACTTCCGTTCCTGTTCCAGATGTTGTTGGAATTGCAATTATTGGATATGATTTTTTTATACTACCGGCAATATAAATTTCTCTACCTTTAAAATCATTAGCACAAATTACAGAAATTGCTTTTGCTGCATCTATTGGACTACCTCCTCCAATACCAATTAAGAAATCACAATTATTCTTTTTAAAAATATTTGCTCCCTCAATAACAGAATCCAAAGTTGGGTTTTCGATGATTTTATTATAAATAATATATTCAATACTTTCATTTTTTAAAACCCTAATAACATCTTCTAACGCACCACTCAAAAGTGCTGATTTCATACCTGTAACAATTAAAACTTTCTTACCAAAAGTTGCAATCTCTGAGCCCATTTTTAACACACAGTCTTCGCCAAAATTAACAGAAGTCGGCATAAAATATTTTAACATTTTGACCTCCAATTTATTTTTTTTAAAAGACAAATCTTTTTTAATGCAATTTCAGGCAACTAAAAATTTTGTTTGACAGAATAGAGTTCTCTTTTTTTGAATTTTATGAATCAAATTTAAAAAAGTTGTTTTTTTCTATTTTGATGAATTCAATTAAATGTTGGAGGTATATTATAATAATGACTATGAAAATTAAATATCCAAAATTCAAAGCAAGTGTTAATATTAAAGTTATAAAAAAGAAATCTATACAAAAAAATAGGGAATATATTAAAACAGTTGCCAGCAATATTGGGAATCATGGTCTTTTTATTGAAACAAAAAGACTTTATCCAAAAGGAGCTTTGGTCAAAATTGAATTTAATTTCTCCGATAGTAAGCAAAAGAAACCTGAAATACAAGCTAAAGGAATAGTAATGTGGAATCGAAGATTCTTTAAACCACAAGGAATGGGAATTTTATTATATGAATTTATCAATGTTCGAGCTGAAGATTTTGCATTAACTTTATTGCAACTTTATGAAAAAGAAGAAACAATTAAAAGATAGATTTTAGAACACTTAACCTCAATGATTTTAATGCAACACTGGTTTTTAAAGAGACAAAAGAATAAATGAAGGACGACAGGGAACGCAATCATCTTGGCTACAATTAAACGTGTACGTTTACAATTAAACGTGTACGTTTGTGAGTAATTATTTTCTTCCTTTGCGTTTTTTCCCTGCGTCTCTGCGATGAAAGAAATTCCTTATTCTTTAATATGTCTTTTCTATAAAAATTCACCTTCACAATCCGAATTAAACAAAAAAAACCGGAGATTAATCCGGTTTTTTTAAAATAGTATCTTATTTATTTTCCAATATGTGAATATAGATTTTCTATGAATGGAGAAAACTTAACAACAAGTCCAGCGATAACGATACTTACCATACTCATTAATTTGATAAGAATGTTAATTGAAGGACCGGCGGTGTCTTTAAATGGGTCTCCAACTGTATCGCCAACCACAGCAGCTTTATGAACTTCTGACCCTTTTCCTCCAAATGCTCCACCTTCGACATATTTTTTAGCATTATCCCAAGCTCCACCTGCATTGTTCATCATAATAGCGAGAACAAATCCGCTGGTAAGACCACCTGCAAGAAGCCCCATAACGCCTGCAACTCCAAGAATTAAACCTATAATTAGAGGTGTTAATATTCCCAACATAGCAGGAGCAATCATTTCTCTTTGAGCTCCAATTGTGGAGATTTTTACACATTTTGCATATTCAGGTTCAGATGTACCTTCAAGTATTCCTGGAATTTCTTTAAATTGTCTTCTTACTTCTGCTACCATTGCACCTGCAGCACGTCCAACAGCTTTCATTGTAAATGCAGCAAAAACAAAAGTAACCATAGAACCAATAAAAATTCCAACCAGAAATTTAGGATTCATAAGATTTATTTGATAATAATTTATGAAATCTGCAATTGTAGCTTCATCAAGAGAAACTGTTCTTACAATTTCACCAGCAAATGAAATTTCTAATATTTTTTGTCCTGCTAAAAGAAGTCCAGCTCTAACTTCTTCAATATAAGCTGCAAGAAGAGCCATAGCAGTTAAAGCAGCAGAACCAATTGCAAAACCCTTACCAGTTGCGGCAGTTGTATTTCCAACAGAATCAAGTGCGTCTGTTCGTTTTCTAACTTTTTCAGGTAATTTAGACATTTCAGCGTTACCGCCTGCATTATCCGCAATAGGTCCAAAAGCATCCATAGCAAGTGTTACTCCGAGAGTAGCCAACATTCCAACCGCACCAAAACCAATACCGTAAAGCCCCATTTCAGGATAAACAAAACCTTTAGAAGCACTGAAGGCTGCGATTATTGCAATAGCAATAATAATTACAGGAGCTGCTGTTGATTTCATTCCGACAGCAAGACCATCAATAATAACAGTTGCAGCACCAAATTCTCCTTGTTTTGCTATACCTCGCGTTGGTTCATAAGCATCAGAAGTGGATCTTTCGGTAAAATAACCTATTAGAATTCCTGCAGCTAATCCGATAATACTTGCAATGAATACTCCAAAATAATATTCCGCCGGAAGCATTGCTTTAGTGATGAAGAAAGCTGCAATTGCGATCAATACAGAGCTTCCATAAACACCTTTATTAAGAGCAAACATCAATTCTTTAGTTCCAGCACTTTCTTTAGTTGAAACCATATAAATTCCAAGAATAGAAAGAAAAGCTCCGATACCGGCTAATATCATTGGAGCAGTTACAAAGTTAATTGCCCATTTTTGCATCAAAGGAGATCCGTGTCCAAAGATTTGAGTTACCGATGCCATACCAAGAGCAGCAGTTGCAAGAATTGAACCTGCATAAGATTCATATAAATCTGCACCCATTCCGGCAACATCTCCAACATTATCGCCAACATTATCAGCAATAGTTGCCGGATTACGAGGATCATCTTCTGGAATTCCAGCTTCAATTTTACCAACAAGATCAGCACCAACATCAGCTGCTTTAGTAAAAATACCACCACCTAATCTGGCAAACAACGCTTGTGTAGAAGCACCCATACCAAAACTAAGCATTACAACTGTAATAGTATGCAAATCCATTTTTAACCAATTAAGGATATAAAACCAAGCTGAAATATCAATTAAAGCAAGTCCGACAACAACAAGTCCCATTACTCCACCAGCACGAAAAGCTACTTTTAGACCTTTATTAAGACTTTCAGAAGCTGCTTGAGCTGTTCTATTGGAAGCCAAAGTTGCTGTATTCATTCCTATGAAGCCAGCAAGTCCGCTGAAAAAACCACCGGTCAAAAATGCCCATGGAATCAAAGGATGAAGAACCTTCAATCCCCAAGCTAAAATATTAAAAAAAATAAAAGCTAATATAAAGAAAATTGATACTCCTTTATATTGTTGTCTCAGATATGCAAACGAGCCATCTCGTACATGTTTTGCAATTGTCTGCATTTGTTTATTTCCGGGATTTGTTTTTTTTACATCCTTAAATAGGATATAAGCAAAAACAAGAGCAATGACTGCTCCAATCGGTGTTATATACCATAAAATAGGTACATTTTCCATTTTAAACCTCCATTTAGTTTTTTTTTGATTTTCAGATAATTAATTATCTTTAATCTATAATAAACTACAATAAAGTCAATGATATAAAGACTAAATTGTAGTAACAATTTTTAAATTTCACAGAAAGATTTTAGGCAAATCCTCAAATGAAAAAAATTTGTCAACTTCTTTAGATTGATTTTTTTATGTTGATATTTTAGTTATGTCTTTGGACGAAAAGGAATTTATTAACCATGAAGAACAGAAGTTCCAGAAGAAAGATTAATTGGGAAATTATTTATTTTTCAGCTTCATAGAAGCGATTTCTTTGCAGCCCAATATGTTAGCTTTGGCTAAAGATAAAAAGAGAACTAAGCTACAAAGTAGCGACAAAAAAAGAAAATGATAAAAGCCACTGATTGTACGGATTAGCACCGGATTGAAAGAAAAAATTCTTATTGAAATTTTATAATAATGGATGAAATAGAGAACAAATTTAAAAGCATCCTAATTTTTGCAATTTCTCGCTATTTTCCGTCTATTTTTTATTCTCTTAAATCCGCGAACTCTGCGTAAATCCCTGCCTTATCCTTTTTGTTCAGGTACGATATATGAATCTCTTACAAAAAAAAGAGTGATTATTCTTCGATATTACGCAGGCAGATTAAATATTTTTTAGTTCGATATTGACAGAAAAAATCGATTTCAATTTCTCGTGAAAAAACTAAAAGGGAGAATAGTAATGAATATTGAAGCAATACTTCAAGAAACCAATGCACTTTTAACAGGTCACTTCAAATTAACTTCCGGAAGACACAGCGATAAATATGTAGAAAAAATTAAAATTATAAATCAGCCGGATAAAGTTTCAATAATTTGTTCAGAATTAGCCAAAAGATTGGAAGATTTAGATGTAGATATTATTGTCGGTCCAGCAATGGGTGGAATTGTACTTGCTTTTGAAGTTGCTAAAAATTTAGGCAAAAAATTTGTTTTTACTCAAAGAAAAAATGGGGAAATGACTATTCGTAGTGGTTTTGATTTAAAAGCAGGTCAAAAAGCAATAATTATTGAAGATATTGTCACTACTGGCGGTTCTGTTCGTGAAGTTATGAAAACGTTAAAAGAATTAGAAGTAGAAATTGTGGCTGTTGGTTTAATTGTCGATAGAACCGGTGGAAAAATTGATTTTGGAGTTAGAACAGAATCTCTCCTTTCCCTTGATATTAAATCCTATGAGCCATCAGAATGTCCTCTTTGTAAAAAAAATATTCCGATTAATATTCCTGGTTCCAGTGACAAAAAATGAAAAGAATAGCGATTACAACCGGTGATCCATCAGGTATTGGAAGCGAGATTACCGTTAAAGCATTGCATTTTTATCCTTTAAGAAAGGAATTTGTTTATATTATTTACGGAAGTATTTCTGAACACGATAACATTTTAGATGTAAAAAAAATAAATTCCATAAAAGAAGCAAATAAAGGTGGTAGAATTTATCATATTGATATTAGTGATGATTCTGTTCTCGGATTTCCTTCAAAACAATCAGGTGAAACAGCATACAAAATTTTAACAAATTGTGCGAAAGATTTGAATTCCGGAATGCTTGATGCAGTAGTAACTTCTCCAATATCCAAACATGAAATAAGAAAAAGTTACCCTGACTTTATAGGACATACAGAATTTTTTGCTCAGTCCTCAAATTCAAATGATGTTATTATGTCTTTTTGGGGAGAATCTTTTAATGTTGCTCTTCTTACAACTCATCTTGCGGTTAAGAATGTTTCTAAATTACTAACCGAAAGTTTTTTGAAAACATCTTTTAGAAAAATTTTTAAAGAAACATCACGATTTATTGATAAACCAAAAATTGCTATGCTTGCTGTTAATCCGCATGCCGGTGAGGAAGGAGCTTTTGGAACTGAAGATATTCTAATTAGTAGCGTCTTGCATGAATTAGCTCAAGAAGATATTGAAATAGATGGACCTTTTCCCGCTGATACTTTTTTTGCCAAAAAAGTGCAAGATTATGATATGATAATCTCTGCTTTTCATGATCAAGGATTGATTCCTTTTAAAATGATAAATCAGGATTGCGGAGTCAATGTAACTCTTGGTTTACCTTTTGTACGAACATCAGTCGATCACGGTACCGCATTTGATATTGCAGGCAAAGATATTGCCTCAGAGGAAAGTATGATTTCTGCAATAAATTTTGCAGAAAGAATGCTAAACCAAAACCTGTCCGAATTAAATTCAAATTACAGTTCTTTTGCCAGACATTATGATACATATATGGAACATGTTGAATATAATAAATGGGTCAATTTTGTTCTTAGAAGATATTATAAAGATTGTGGAAAAGATCCGGAACAAATTCTTGAGCTTGCCTGTGGAACTGCCAATATCGCTACAAAATTAGTTGAAAGAGGATTTTTAGTCGATGCTTCTGATATTGCTTCTGATATGCTTAAAGTCGCTTATAAAAAACCATTTGCACCAAAACTATTTTTGTCTGATATGTCTGCACCGGCTGAAAAGAATAAATATGATTTCGTTTTATTGCTTTTTGATAGTATCAATTATTTAAAAAGAAAAAATTCTATTGAAAAACTTTTCCAAAACATTTACAATTATATTAAACAAGATGGTGTTTTTATTTTTGATATTTCTACTTTGCAAAATTGTCGCGATAACTTTGATAATTTTGTTAATATTGAAGATCAAGAAGATTTTTATTTTATTCATCAAGGCGACATGGATGAGAGTGAGAACTTTCAATTTTCACATTTAACTTTCTTTGAAAAACAAGGCTATAATTTTAAACGGAGAGATGAAATTCATAAACAAAGAATTTATAGAGTTCAGGAATTGATTGATTTGGCAAACAAAAGTGAATTTACTTTAACAGGAATTTATTCTATAGATAAAACGAAAAATCTACTTAATACAAATGTTGAATCACTTGATACACCATTTACTCGTTTATTCTTTGTTTTAAAAAAGATATAATAATGAAAGAAATCTATACTAACGAAAGAAATCTTTATAAAAGTTATGATTTGATAGCTGGAGTTGATGAAGCTGGAAGAGGTCCACTTGCTGGTCCTGTTGTTGTTTCTGCTGTTATTCTTGGAAATAATTGTCAAATTGAAGGATTAA
>JAOZMQ010000038.1:0-2026 GCA_029934195.1 Candidatus Cloacimonadota bacterium
CGACAAAAAAAGAAAATTTAGAAAAAGTTAGTTTTCGTTCAAGTACTATATATAAATGGATTGTAACTCATAACATTGTTAAAGTTCATCAAGAATTCTCTGAAAGCTCAGTGATATTTCGGATAAAGATGAAGAAGCAGGTTATATTTATGTTCTAAAATCAGAAAGTAAAGATAAACGAATCACTTCAATTCAGAATCAATTTAAAATATGAATAAAAATATTAATAATGTTAAATTTTTAAAAGGAAGGAATATGTTAAAAATTTTAGGTTTATTTAGTGTAATTATTATGATTACGACCGATATCTATTCTCAAAGTCTAAGTGATTTATCCTTCGGTTCGGATAACTCCATTGAGATTATGACTTGGAATATTGAATGGTTTCCAAAAAACGGACAATCCACAGTAGATTCCGTTTCAGTAATATTACAAGCTTTAGATATCGACATTTATGCCCTACAAGAAATTAGCGATACAACAATGTTCAAACAAATGGTAAATGATATCGAAGAATACGATTATTACTTCTTATCGAGCTGGTTTGGTGGATTGGCTTATGTTTATAAAACAGATGTTATAGAAATAAATGATATTTACGAGATTTATACAGAAGAACCTTATTGGAGACCTTTTCCACGCTCACCAATGGTGATGGATTTAAGTTATCTCGGTCAGGATTTTTATATCATCAATAATCATTTTAAAGCTTTTGGGGATGGTTATTTGGACTATGATGATCCTTGGGATGAAGAAACAAGACGTTATGATGCCAGCAATTTATTAAAGGAGTATATCGACACAAACTTACCTTTTGAGAATGTAATTGTTTTGGGTGATTTAAATGATATATTAACAGATGAACAGCCGAATAATGTCTTTCAAAACATTTTGGATGATGATGAGAACTACCTTTTCGCCGACATTGATATAGCTAATGGTCCTAGTTCCAGTTGGTCTTATCCAAACTGGCCTTCTCATATTGATCATATTCTTATTACAAATGAGTTGATAGATGATTTTAGTAATCAAGAGTCAAATATTCAAACAATGAAAATATCGGATTATATGGCTGGAGGATTTTATGGATACGATCAGTATATTTCAGATCACTATCCTGTTGCTCTGAAACTGGAAAATAATACCGAAATAGATAAGGATTTTTTGAATTTTAGCCAAATAGAGTCATTAGTTTACCCAAATCCTTTCAACCTGAGAACAGCTATTAAGTTTTCGATCCAAAATCACTCTGAGGTTGAACTCTCGATTTATAACTTGAAAGGACAAAAAATCAAAACTTTAGCTCAAAAGGAATTCTCAGAAGGTACCCATTCTGTGATTTGGAATGGAAATGATGAATCAAGTAAATCTGTAAGTTCAGGTATTTACTATTATAAATTGAGTGTTAATGGCAAAACAGAAGCAATTAAGAAGTGTTTATTTTTGAAATAAAAAAAATACTAATAACAGTGACAGCTGATAAGGAATGTGGTTTGTCTGGTGCGGAATCTAACCATTAATTCTATTTGTTGTAGTAACAAGTTTAACTTTTTGACTTAACCTCTATTTCGTCAAATGACAAAGACGTGGTTCTATTAGCTAATTTCAAAAATTAGACACTACACGGGAAATCGCAACCTTTAAAAAATAATTTTTGAAACAGGTAATTTATTCCAGTCAATATCTAATTTTTCGTAGATTTCTTTATGACCATTTTCCGGTTTTCCTTACTTTGCCGGAATAAAGACTAATCTTTTTGACCTGCTTCGCAATGAATCTGTCTGCAAAGTTTGTACAGACAGATGGAAATGAATGTGAAGCGAGAATGCACTCCACAAAAATCCCGAGATCCCTGAAAAACTAAGTTTTTGAGCTATAGCGAGGAACTCCGGTCTTTTTCATTATTCATTTTTTGTGTGTAAGTTTGTGAAAGAATGTGGTTATATTTAAAATTTTCTATTTGTGATCAGAATATAAATTAAACCACTCTCTTTCACAAGCTATTCACGAAAGTTCATTTCTTGTG
>JAOZMQ010000038.1:2126-13890 GCA_029934195.1 Candidatus Cloacimonadota bacterium
ATATAAATTAAACCACTCTCTTTCACAAGCTATTCACGAAAGTTCATTTCTTGTGTGTAAGTTTGTGAGAGAATGTGGTTATATTTAAAATTTTCTATTTGTGATCAGAATATAAATTAAACCACTCTCTTTCACAAGCTATTCACGAAAGTTCATTTCTTGTGAGCTATCACTAATTCCGAAGTCCCTGTAATCAGTGGTTTTTATGCTTTTCGTTCAAGCACGAATTATTTTACATCCTTTCGATAATTATCAACCAAAATAAACTCAAACCATAAACGGAATTTCTCTTTATTGAATTCTACTTCTGGAGCATTTTTCCACTTTTCCCAAGTAATATACTCACCCATTTTCCATTCTTCTCCAATAAAATTTCTATGCAAAATTTCACGTCCATCTTGATTATAGTATTTTTCGATATAACATCTGCCATGAAAATCATCACAACTATAACGCTCTCTCATCACGTTTTTTATAGTTATTTCACCAAGAATGATATCAACCAAATCAACAACTCCAAATTCATTTGCTTTTTCATGATAATATTCACCGGTAGAAATCGAACACTCTTGTGGAGAAAGTAATTCTTCTTGTTCAATATCAACTTTCAAATTCTGTGGAAAATTTAGTACACGAAAAGGCATTGATAATTTTCCGTTTTCTGAATGATAATAGAAATATTTTTCTGTCTTATTCTTTTTAATTGTAGATTTATCTCTAACTTCTAAAACTTCTTTACCCATTATAATAGATTTTCTGGTAACTTCTGAGCAAAATTGATTTACAAAAATTCTGCCGGGGTATTCAAAGGCATCGTAAATTTCAACATCGCCAACACCTGCAAGTGGTGAACCAAAATTTAATCCAAATCCAAGACGATTTATCATAAGATTTTGCTGAGGTTCTTTTTTAAGAATAATTTCCGGTTTTTTTGTTCCTTCTTTCATACCAAACTCCTTTTTTAGTTTTTTTCGTGCATCATGTAAACGTCTTTTTACAGTTCCCAAAGGGAGACAAAGAAGTTTACTAATTTCATTGATAGAGTTATGAGTGAAGTATTTCATTTGAATGACTTTTCTTAAAGGAAATGAAAGTTGATTAATCCCTTGAATAAGATTCTCATATTCACTAATTGAAAAATGCTCACTTTCATCAATCTCTTCTTCAATGAAAGATTTTTCCGGATTTAATTTCAGCATTCTCTGTTTTACATTCAACCATGCTCTGCATTTATTTTTAGTGATTTGCATCATCCAACCTTCAACATTGTATGGTTCTTTCAATTCATTAATCTTCTGCCAAGCAACAATGAATGATTCTTGTAAAATATCACACTGATCATTATAATCATAAACATATTTTCTAATCTGTTTTTTTAGATTTGGAATTATTTTTAAACAACGTTCTTCTAATTCTTTCCTTTTTTCAAAATTCATATAACCTCATAATCCTTTTACTTTAATAATAGAAATGTTGTCAAAAGGTTCGCTTTATTTTATATTTTTTTTAAAATCTCCCAAAATCAGACCGCAATGATTTTTAAATGCACCTTTCATATTAATCCCCCTCAAAACGTACTCGTTCTCATTTAGGGGGTTGGTGGTTCTTTCTCGCAGTAGCTCATAGGTAAGGGAAAAAAATAAAATGTCTTTACAATATAATTGAAATTATTGGTTTTGATTGTCAAAGTTGATTAAATGGTTTTAACTATGAATGAAGCTATTAGGCTATACTCTAATAGTATCTGAAGAAAAAGAATTTTTTAACCATGAAGAACAGAAGTTCATAAAAAAAGAATAATTGGGAAATTATTTATTTTTCAGCTTTCATAGAAGCGACATCTTTGTAGTCCAATGCGTTAGCGTTGAGTAAAACAAAAAGAGAATCACGCTACAAAGTAGCGACAAAAAAAGAAAATTTAGGAAAAGTTAGTTTTCGTTCAGATTTGATATTAGACAAAAGGCATTATTATTTATATCTGACATAAGGAGAAGCAAATGATTAGAAAGTTTTCAGTAATTGTGTTTTTGATGATATTTTTTCTTGCTTGTTCTAATGAAGAGAAATCTTCAAAAAAAACAAATATTCCAAAATTAAAAAAAACTGTGAAAATTTTTATTGTTCATAGTTATGAAAAGGAACATGTTTGCGGATTTCCACAAGAGCAAGGAATTAAAAATATTTTTAATAATTCTAATTATCAAGTATCTTGGGAATTTTATTATATGAATACAAAAACTGAAAATGTATCACCAGAATTGAAAGCAAAACAAGCAAAAATAGCTATAAATAGAATCGAAAAATTTAAACCGAAAATTTTGTTTGTATTAGATGATAACGCAATTAAATTAGTTGGTACTCATTTTCTTGGGAGAGAAATGTTTGTCATCTTTTCAGGAATGAACGGACAACCAGAAGATTATAACAAGAAATTTTCTTTCCTTGATGAAAATGGGATTCCTAATAAAAACATGACTGGAATTTATGAATTTCTGCATGTAAAAAAATCTTTCGAGATAATGTATAGACTATTTCCTTCAACAAAAAAAGTTCTTGCTATTATTGATGAAACAACAACTGGTAATGCAATTATAAAACAATTAGAACTTGAGCTATTAAATGAACAGTTTGCTTTTGATTTTGAGATTGAGAGAATTACCACAATAAAACAATATAAAAAAATAATCTCAAAAATCAATAAAGATGATGATTATGGATTTGTGTATAATATTGCTCTTGGATTAGAATCTGAGGGGGAAAAACAAGTTGGCGTTCCAGTTACATTCAAGTATTATCTCCAAAATGCTAACAAACCATCAATTGCTCTAAATTATGCTTTTTCTCGTTTAGGGATTTTTGGAGGAGTTGCGGTTAATTTTGAAAAAATGGGAGAACAAGCGGCGGAAATTGGTCTTAAATTATTAGCAGGAACACCGATAAATGAAACTCCTATTGAAAATGATGAGAAATATATGGTTATATTTAACAAAGCTCGTGCAAATCAACTCGGAATAAAGATTCCACAAGATATTGAATTGATTGCAGATGAATTGTATGAGAATATGCAACTACTGGATTAAAAATGTTAAAAAAACTTATCAAGTTTCTACATTCCTCAATTAGAGTAAAAGTTATTTTTTTAGTTCTAATTTCTCCAATAATAATGATGGGATATCTTTATTTTGATAATTTTGTTTTTATA
Source organism: Candidatus Cloacimonadota bacterium (assembly GCA_029934195.1). GTDB lineage: Bacteria > Cloacimonadota > Cloacimonadia > Cloacimonadales > JAOZMQ01 > JAOZMQ01. Next base: position 5,329 of record JAOZMQ010000038.1, read on the forward strand.
AATCATCAAATTCAAATAGAAGGCGAACACGCTCTTGAAATCAAGAAATCACTTATAGAAGGAAAACTTGAAAATATTAAGAACAATTATTATGAAAAATGTGTTCGAATATCAAATGATGTACAACTTGTTGTTCCCCTATACTATGGGGTAACTTATCAAATCTATAATTTTTTAAATACAACGAAAAGGAAAGAGAATTTTGTTAGTATTGAACTTCTTAATTCAAAAGGAGAATTAATCATAAATGATAGTTCTTCTACAGAATTAAAGAATTCAAAAAAAAGTCTTGATCTCACAGAAATTTTATTACAAAAATGTTTTCTACAAAAAGCCAATGGTAATATCAATTTAATAAGTGTTATTAAGATTGTCTATAAGGGTCAAGTTTTAGGTTATTTAAGAATAACAAATAAATTAAAAGCAGGAGATTTTGGAGACAATATTCTCCTGATATCTTCAGACAAAATTGAGCATTCGGAGAAAATGAATTTAGGTTTAGAAAAGTTATCGAGAGACGAATTATCTTTGAATACTTTCAGAAGTAAAAATCTTTTTATTAGCTCCAAAAAAATCTTTGATTATGATTATAGAGAAATTGGGAAAATTGTCTTCTGTAAAGATTTTGAAGAAAGATATAATTTGATGACAAGAAGAAAATTTCTAAGAATGTATGTTATTTTATTTGTCTCAATTATTTCAGTTACTTTAGCTTATTTAGTGAGTAAAAGAATCTTACTACCTATTCTAAACCTATCAAGAATTTCCCAACAGATTGCTAACAAAAATTTCTCAGAGTTACCACAAAAAACCAACAGAAAAGATGAACTCGGCATTTTCAGTAATAATTATAGTGATATGATTGAAAAACTAATGCACACTTATGAAGATTTAAAGAAAAGTAAGCGATCTGCAGATATTGCAAGGGTAAGTGCTGAAATAGCTAATAGAGTAAAAAGTGAATTTCTTGAAAATATGAGTCATGAGATAAGAACTCCAATGACTGCCATAATGGGATATGCCCAATTGTTAGAAGATGAATGTCAATCTGAAACGGGTAAAGAATCAATTGCAATGATTATGAAAAATGGACAATTTTTAATCTCCTTAATTGACGATATTTTAGAATTATCCTCACTCGAATTTGGAAATTCAGCTGTAAATTTGGAAAATATTATCTTTAATGACTTGATGGAACAAGTGGATAAGACTTTTTCAAAACAAGCAATGACAAAAAATTTAGCATTTAGAATCATTATTGATCAAAAATTTCCAGCAATATTTGAAACTGATAGATTGAAATTGAAACAAATATTTTATAAAATTATTGAAAATGCTATCAAGTTTACAGAATCAGGAATTATAACATTTTCTGCTAAAATAAAGAAGGTATATGATGATTCCGAATTAATGGATCTTGATTTTTCAATTAGTGATACTGGATGTGGAATTGACCCATCAAATTTTGATTTGATTTTTGATTCTTTTCGACAAATTGACGGTAAAGATACAAGAAAATTCGGAGGAAATGGTTTGGGACTTTTTATTAGCAAACAATTAGTTGAAATATTGAATGGAAACATTACTTTAACAAGCGAAATTAATATTGGAACAACTTTTGTAGTTCATTTGAAAAAAGTAAAAGTCATAAACAATGTCTAAAATAGAATCAAAAAAAATGCAGAATAAAAAAGGAATTTTATATCTTGTGCCAACTCCTGTAGGAAACCTTCAAGACATGACTTATCGAGCTGTCGAAGTTTTGAAAAATGTCGCCTTTATTGGAGCTGAGGATACTCGCACATCTGGAAAATTACTTAAACATTATGAGATATTTACTCGCATGATTAGTTATCATAAATTCAATGAACAATCAAGAGTTAAAATGATTTTAGAAGAATTGGCAAAAGGAAATGATATTGCAATTATCTCTGACGCAGGTACACCGGGAATTTCTGATCCATCAAATATTTTAGTGAAATCAGCAATTGAAGGAAATTTTATTGTCTCTGCTTTACCGGGGGCAACTGCATTTGTTCCCGCACTTGTATCTTCTGGTTTTTCAACAGATAACTTCTATTTTGCTGGATTTTTACCGGAAAAAGAATCATCACGTTTTCAAAAACTTGAAAGAATCAAATCAATTGAATCTCCATTAGTATTTTATGAAGCTCCCCACAGACTACAGAAATTTTTTCTTCAATTATATGAGATTTTGGGGAATAGAAAAATTAGTGTTGCAAGAGAAATCAGTAAAAAATTTGAAACAATTTATTATACAAATTTAAAAGATTTAGTATCAAAATCAGAAATAAAAATTAAAGGTGAATTTGTAATTGTTGTTGATGGAAATTTACAAAAAAAACTTTCAGATAATGAAATTTTGACTGAGCTTACAAGTCTCATTATGTCTGGAAAATCTAAAAAAGATGCTGTCAAAGAAGTATGCGGAATGACTGGAGAAGCCAAAAATAAAGTCTATCGATTATCTTTAAAAGTATCAGAATAACTCCAGAACACCATACTCAATGATTTTAATATGATACCAGTTTTATAAGCCTCTTGATTGATTTATCACAGATACAAAGGAATGATGAATTTTAATTTCTCTTCTCAGAATCGTATCCGTTCTCCAGAATCGTACTCGTTTTACTCTAAAATGTACTCGTTTTACTTTAAAATGTACTCATTTTACTCTGCATAAAAGATATTTTCCCGCAAAGGCAAAAAGATAATAATTAAAAATGAACAATTGGTCACATTAAAAATATCATCTAAAACAAAGACTAAAATTGACTAAAAAATACTATCCTGAAAATTTGCATTATTCTTTAAAAAATAAATATTCAAGCAGGAAGGAACAATGCAGGAACCAGCTATAAATAAGGAATTGATCAAAGAACATGGAATCAATGACGAAGAATATCAAAAGATAATTGATACAATAGGACGAGAACCTTCGTTTACAGAAATTGGAATCATTTCTGTAATGTGGTCAGAACACGCAAGTTATAAAAATTCTATAAAATATCTTAAAACTTTACCTAAAAAAGGAACCGGACTACTTACCGAAGCCGGTGAAGAAAATGCAGGTGTTGTCGATATTGGTGATGGATTAGCTATTTCATTTAAAATTGAAAGTCACAATCACCCTTCTGCTGTTGAACCTTATCATGGAGCAGCGACTGGTGTTGGCGGGATTCTGAGAGATATTTTCACAATGGGTGCAAGACCAATCGCAGCTCTTAATTCTTTAAGATTTGGAAATCCCAACACTCCTCAAGTAAAACATTTAATCCGAGGAGTAGTTCAAGGAATTGCAGATTACGGAAATTGTTTTGGAGTACCAACTGTAGGTGGAGAAATTTATTTTGAAGACGCTTATGAAGGAAATCCTCTCGTAAATGCAATGGCTGTTGGCTTGATGAAACATGAAGATATGGCAACCGCTGCTGCAATTGGAGTTGGAAATTTTGTTGTTTATGTAGGAGCAAAAACCGGAAGAGATGGAATTCATGGAGCTACTTTTGCATCTGTAGAATTGACAGAAGAATCAGAAGAAAAAAGAACAGCTGTTCAAGTTGGAGATCCGTTTATGGAAAAACTACTTCTTGAAGCAACTCTCGAAGTGATTTATGCCGGACTTGTAGTAGGCATTCAAGATATGGGAGCAGCTGGTTTGACATGTTCTTCAAGCGAAATGGCTGGCAAAACCGGAAACGGAATTGAACTTGATGTTACTCTTGTACCACAACGTGAAACTGGAATGTCTGCTTATGAAATTATGCTCTCGGAATCTCAAGAAAGAATGCTTTTAATTGTTACTCCTGAAAACTTCTCTAAAGTAAATGCAATCTTTGAAAAATGGGATCTTCATGCAGAAAAAGTTGGATTTGTCACAGATGACGGTCTTCTTAGAATAAAAGAAAATGGAATCATTAAAGCTGAACTGCCGGCAGAAATGCTGATTCTTGGTGGCGATGCTCCTGTTTATGACAGAGAATATTCAGAACCAAAATACTTTGAAGAAACACGAAAATTTGAGCCTGAAAAATTACCGGAAATAACTGATTACAATGAAGTCTTAAAAAAGCTAATCGGCACTCAAAACATTGCAAGTAAAAAACCTGTCTATTCTCAATATGATCATATGGTTCAGGTTAATACAATGATTGAACCCGGTTCAGATGCTGCTGTTATCAGAATCAAAGATACTAACAAAGCAATCGCTCTTTGTACAGATTGTAATGGAAGACACGTTTACCTTGATGCTTATGAAGGTACAAAAGGTGCTGTAGCTGAATCTGCTCGTAATGTTGTTTGCTCTGGAGCGAGACCAACCGCAATTACAAATTGTTTAAATTTTGGAAATCCATACAAACCGGAAGTTTATTGGACTTTTGTAGAATCAATTCGAGGAATGAGTGATGCTTGTATAAAATTTGAAACTCCTGTAACCGGCGGAAATGTTTCTTTTTATAATGAAAATCCTAAAACTGCAATTTATCCAACTCCTACAATTGGAATGCTTGGAGTAATTGAAGATCAAAATAAAGTTATCACTCAAGAATACAAAGATTCCGGTGATATTATAATTTTACTCGGAGAAAATTGCAACGAAATCGGAGGATCGGAATTTCTTAAAATTCATCACAATATGATAAAAGGAATGCCACCTCTTGTTGATCTTGAAAAAGAAGCAAACCTACACAAAGCCTTCCTTAAAATAGCAGACGGTTTTATGGCAAAATCTGCTCACGATTGTTCTGACGGTGGACTCGCTGTAACTTTGGCAGAATCTTGTTTCAAACACGATGGATCAACAATTGGTGCAACCATAAATATGGAAATGAAATTTAGAAATGATTTTGAATTATTTGGTGAAGCTCATTCAAGAATAGTTATGACTGCCAACAAACTTGATTTTGATACAATTGAGGATATTTGTGAAGAATTTAATGTTCCACTTCAAATCATCGGTACTATTGGCGGAGAAAATCTAAGAATAAATGATTTAATAAATATTCCAGTAAACGATCTTAAAGAAAAATTTGAAACCGGACTTGGTTTGTAAATATTCGAACGGAAAGTAGTTTTCCATTTTTAATTAATTTTAGATGTTTTTAGATAAAAGGAAAACCACTTTCTTGTGAGTATTCAATTGATAACTTTGAAAATAATAAGAGAGTTCAGATGAAAAAACAGATAAAAATATCAAATTCTTTTGTCTTAGATATAAAAGAAATAATTGGAACAGCTCGCAAGGAAGCCGTTAGAAGTGTAGAGTTTTATCGTGTTCAGATGTATTGGAAGTTGGGAGAAAGAATTTTTAATGAAGAACAAGAAGGTAAAGAACGAGCAGATTATGGTTCTTTTCTGATAAAAAATCTGGCAAACGAGATTGAACCAGAGTTTGGATCAGGTTTTTCTAAACGCCAATTGGAGAGAAGCAGACAGTTTTACCGTAAATATCCAAATGCGTCCGCACTGCGGTCACAATTGAATTGGTTTCAATATCGGCAATTAATTGCCATTTCTGATAAAGATAAAAGAGAATATTATGAGCTGGAAATAATTAGAAATTGTTGGAATGGAAGAGAATTAGAAAGACAAATTAACTCTCAACTTTTTGAGCGTTTACTTTTAAGTAATGACAAAGAAAGTGTAATGGCTATTGCACGAGCAGAAAAAATCCCAATGAATCCTATTGAGATTATCAAAGACCCAATGTATCTTGAATTTTTAGGACTTGAAAAAAAAGCTCATTATTATGAACATGAATTTGAATCTTCTTTAATTGAGCATATTCAAGAGTTTTTGTTAGAGCTTGGTAATGGTTTTTCATTTGTAGCACGTCAAAAAAGATTACTAATTGAAGATGATGAATTTTTTGTTGATTTGGTTTTTTATAATCGGTTATTAAGATGCTTTGTAGTCATTGAACTTAAAACAGATAAAATGACACATCAGGATCTTGGTCAACTTCAAATGTATGTAAACTATTATGACCGTTATGAAAAATTGCCTGATGAAAAACCAACAATTGGAATTCTTTTATGTCCAAACAAAAATAGTACTGTTGTAAAACTTACTCTCCCAGAAAATTCCCAAGTATATGCTTCGGAATATCAGCTTTACCTTCCAGAAAAAGAGTTATTGAAGAACAAATTAGATGAATGGATTTCTGAGTTTGAAGAAAAAAACATAATAAATGAGCAAAATAATGAATAATTTAGTTAGAAATAATTAACTCAAATTTCTGATGGAAAATTTTAAATACAATCACACTCTTTCGCAAGCTTGCACTAAAGAAATAAGCTTTTTGTGAAAAGATTGTGGAAAAGCGTGGTTTAATGTTATCAGAATCTCCAGTAAATCTAAGCGAATTATTTGCGATTTGAAATTGTGAAAATAGCAGATTTGGTGAGTTCTGAAGTTAGGATTATATGGTAAGAAAAGTTTCAAGTAATAGTACAATAAATAAAACTCAAAAGACAGATATTTCTTCATTGAAAAGATCTCTAAAAGTAGGCGATATTTTACCGGCAAGAATAATTAAGCAAGTTAATGACTCACAGTTTCTAATCAATATCCGAAATATTCAAGTTCTTGCTGAATCTGATCTTTTTTTTCAGGAAAAAGGACTTTTTGTACAAGTAGAAAATCTGCAACCTCAGCTTCATTTACGTCTAATTTCTTTAAAACAAAATGACTTAAATAAAGAATATCTTGAAATAATGAAAGAATTAATGTTACCGCTTACAAGTTTTAACCAAATAATTCTAAAAAAAATTATCTCTAAAAAGAAAAAAATTAATAATGCTAAAATTAAAGAAAAATTTTCCTTTTTTAACAAGATGAAAAAATTTAAATTCTTTGAAGATGTAATTTCTATGGATGACTTTGTTGATACCATATTAGACCTTTCAGATGAAGATTTTGATTTTGATTTACTTTCTAATTTATTGAATTTATCAAAAACAAAAATATTTGAGTGGAAAAAAGATAAAAAACTTGATGATAATTGCTCTAAACAATTTCAGAATAATGATCAATTGTCATATCAATTGTTAAGACTTTCAGCTTATAAAAATCTAACAAATTCAAATATTCAAAAAATTAGAGAGTGTATAAAAGAAGATAAATTACTTATGGAATATTTTTCTGCAATTTATCATTTGAATAAGTCACTAAACCGTAAGGACAAAGGGATCGAAGCTTGGCTGTTGCCTTCTGATAAAGGATTAGAATTATTGGTTTTTGAGAAAAAAAATAAAACTCTTGGTAATGAAAAAGTGATAACATTACAAACAACTTATATCTCTGAGCTTTTTGGTTTAATCAAAATTAATTTGGATTTTAGTGGTAATGAGCTAAGTGTTGATTTAGGTTTTGACAATAGTATTGTAGCACGAAATTTTAAAGAAGAGTACCATTTTTTACAAAATCTTGCATCAGAAAATTCAGTGAATTTATTGAACTTCAAAACATCTGTTTATATTATGAGAAATTTTGATAAAGTGCAAGATGCTATCAATTTATCAGTATAGATTCAAGAGGATAAAATGGGAAAATTAGAGAACAAAATTATGGACAATTTCCAAAATAGTAAAGATAAAATTGACACTGAAAAAGGAAAACAATTTATGGATTCGATTGATGTAAAACATGAGATATCATATAATATATTTAAAACATCAATTGATTTAATTAAACATATTATTGAAAAGGAAGATAAATAATGGATAATAAATCTATAGATTTTGACATAATTTCACAGATTGCTCGATTAATACAGAATTTTAATCCCTCAGAAAAGGATAAATCTTATTTACAACTATTTGAGCTACTGAAAAAAATTATTGATTATACTAATATAACTCTATTTTTGGTAAATCATGAAAAGGAAAAACTTGAGATTGTTGCCTCAAACGGTCAACCTATTGATTTGATAAAATTAGTTAATTTTGAATTGGGAAATGGTTTTTCCGCATGGGTTGCCAAAGAAGGTAAAACTGTAGTTCTAAATAATTTACACAAACCTCATGCAAATGGAAATCTTGTAATCCGGTCTTTTCTATCGTTACCGCTTATTTTAGAAAATGAATTGATTGGTGTTATTAATTTTGGACATGAAAAAGCAAATTCTTTTAGTGATACAATTTTACCTAAAATTAAAATATTTTCTCCATTACTTGCCGGTTTACTTTCAAGAAATCAATATATCGAAAAATTAAAAAAACAAAATCAAGACATTCGAAAAATAAATTCTGAACTAAAGAATGCTCAAGATCAACTAATTAAAGTTGAACAAAAAGCAGCAATTTCTGCGATGGTGGTTAGTTTAAATCATGAAATAAATAATCCGTTAATGATTATTCAAGGGAATATTCAAATGATATCTGCCACAACAAATGATACAAAACTTCTCAAAAGAGTAAATATTATCAATAATCAAATTAATCGTATTGCAGAATTATTATCAAAATTAAGAAAAATAGAAACTCCTCTACTTGAAAAATATGTTGAAGGAGATAATGAAAAAATGCTAAATCTGTCTTA
>JAOZMQ010000333.1 GCA_029934195.1 Candidatus Cloacimonadota bacterium
TCTAAAGTTGGTTTTGTAAGAGTGATCCTACTTGTTGAAGATTCAATAAATTATTATTCTATGTTTTTACCAATACTCTATGAGCTAATAATGAAACAGACTCAACGACTGATTTCACAAGAGCTTAATGATGTAAATAAGCGACTTCAAATGCGAACAAGACCGAAAGTTTTGTTAGTTCATACTCTTGAAGAAGCAGAGGAAATTGTTGAAAAATATAAAGATAATCTTGTTGCTGTTATTTCTGATGCAAACTATGCTAATCGTGGAATTATGGATGATGAATCCGGAGTCAAACTTATTAGTAAAATTAGAATGGCAAATTATGACACACCAATAATTCTTCAATCTTCTGAAATTAAAAATAAGGAAAAAGCAGATAGACTTGGAGCTTTTTTCTTGCATAAACAATCTAAAACTCTTCTCAATGACCTCAAAAAAATAATGGTTACTAATCTCGGATTTGGAGATTTTATTTTTAGGAATCAAAACGGTATAGAAATAGATAGAGCTATTGATGCAGAAGATTTTGAGGAAAAACTGAAAACTATTCCAGAGGAATCTTTAATTTATCATAGTGATAGAAATCATTTTTCTTCTTGGCTAATTGCTCATGGTGAAATTCAAGTTGCTAAAAAAATCAAACCACTATCTTCTTTAGATTTTAATTCACCTTCTGAACTTCACAAGTATCTTATAAAGACGTTTCAGAAAGTTTATAATCAAAAAATTCGCGGAAAGATAATTGATTTCGCACCAACAAAATTAACTTTGCCAGATCATATAAATAAACTTTCTGATGGTTCACTTGGTGGTAAAGGTCGTGGCTTAGCATTTTTAAATTCGCTACTTGTTGCTATGGATTTCCAAGACCAGTTTCCAAATGTAAGAATTAAATTACCAAGTACATCAATTATAGGAACTAACGAATATGATTTCTTTATTGATAATAATTCTATTGGAAATTGGCTAACAGAAAAAACCGATAGGGAAATCAAAGAATATTTCGTTTCTGGAAAATTTAGTCCGGAGCTTATGAGAAGGTTAAAAATTTTGATAGAAAGAATTAAGTTGCCATTAGCGGTTAGGTCATCGGGACTGTTGGAAGATTCTCAATCACAGCCTTTTGCTGGAATTTATAACACGTATATGATTCCTAATAGTCATTCTGATTCTACAGTCCGTTTAAAAAATCTTTGTGATTCAATCAAACTTGTATTTGCCTCTGTTTTTCTAAAAAATGCCAGAAGATATATTGAGAGTATTAACTATAAACTCGAAGAAGAAAAAATGGCAGTAATAATTCAAGAAATTGTTGGAACAAATTTTGATGGATTATTCTATCCTCATATTTCTGGAGTGGGACAATCCTTTAATTATTATCCTACTTCATATTTAAAAAATGATGATGGTATTGTCTCACTTGCTGCTGGACTTGGAAAGATAATTGTCGATGGTGAAACAGTTTTCCGATTTTGTCCAAAATATCCTAAAATGTCTTTTACTTCTCTTGAAGATATGATGAAAGATTCACAAAAAAATCTATATTGTATTAACTTAAAAGACAGTCAAGATATTGATCTTTATGAAGATGAAGGTGATGCTATTAAAAATATAAAAATTAGAAAACTAAGGGATAATAATAGTTTAAACAATATTGCTTCTGTATTTGATTTTCAAAACAATAAAATAGTTCCCGGAATTAATCAACGAGGTCCAATCATTATTAATTTCGCAAACGTTCTTAAGTATAACCAATTTCCTTTAGCACAGATTACAGAACAAATTCTTCGTATTGGTGAGAGTGCAATGGGAGTTCCTATCGAAATTGAATTTGCTGTAAATCTAACAAAAGATTTAAAAAATGAGATTTATCCTTCTTTCAATCTTTTACAGATTCGTCCATTAACAGTTAACACAGATGAAATTTATATTGTTCCTGATAATCTCGATATGAAAGAATTAGTTTTATTTACAAAACGAGGAATGGGCAACGGAATTATCAATAATATTTCAAATATTATCTTTGTTGATCCAGATACTTTTGATAAGACAAAAATGAAGGAAATGAAAATTGAAATTACAGATATTAATGAAAAAATGAAAGAATCTGATGAAGAATATATTCTAATTGGTCCTGGTAGATGGGGATCAAGAGATCACTTTCTTGGTATTCCTGTTAAATGGGCAGATATAAATAAAGCAAAAATTATTGTGGAAACTGATTTTGAGAATTTTATTGTTGATTCCTCGCAAGGAACTCACTTCTTTCATAATTTAATTTCAATGAATGTAGGATATTTCACTGTTCCTCATAACGAGCATTCTTGTTTTATCGATTGGAATTGGCTAAAAAAACAAAAAATAGTTGAGAAAACAAACTATCTTGTTCATGTAAAAATTGACCATAACATCCAAGTGAAAATGGATGGACAAAGTGGTATTTCTCTGATAAGAAAATAGAGGTTTTGTGCGTTATTTCGTAAATAGTGTCTGAACGAAAATGATAAAAGCCACTGATTGCACGGATTAGCACGGATTTAAAAGAATAGATTCTTATTGAAATTTTAATAATAATGGAGAAAAAATTTAAAATCACCCTAATATTTGTAATTCCTCGCTATTTTTCGTCTATTATTTATTCTCTTAAATCCGCGTAACTCTGTGTAAATCCGTGGCTTATTCTTTTTTGTTCAGGTACTAAATAGTGTCTGAACGAAAAAGAATTTTTAACCATGAAGGAAATGAAGTTTATGAAGAAAAGATTAATAGAAAAAGAGAGTATTTCTTTATCTTCATCGAAGTGAACACTTTGAGAGTTTGTATGTGAACTTATAGTAGAGATGATAAGATATAATGACAATATTTGAAAGAACTTATGACCATTACAACGTAAAAATATAAAGAAACGAAATAAGTCGAAGATAGATTTTAAAGATATTTTTGACATTCCTCAGGATTTATTATGAAAAAAATTACAGTTGGTATTGATTCTGGTTCTCGAACCACCAAAATTGTGTTTTGGGACGGACAGCAAAATAGGATTTTATTCAGTGATATAAATGTAACAGGTATCAATCCATCAGAAACTGCAAATATACTTTATCAGAAAGGTCTAACATTTTTAAATCTGAAAAGTAGCGAAATTGAAAGAATCTTTTCCACCGGATATGGGCGGAATATTGTGAAGTTCTCTGAAAAAAAAATCTCCGAAATTTCCTGCCATGCACGAGGGATATTTTCTCAATTTCCAAATGCTCGAACAATTATCGATATTGGTGGACAAGATTCCAAAGTTATTTCAATTTCTGAGAAAGGAAAAGTACTTGATTTTGCGATGAATGATAAATGTGCAGCAGGTACAGGACGATTTTTAGAGGTTGCTGCAAATATTTTAGAAACGACCGTTGATGAATTAGGAAAATTATCGGAACAAGCTTCAGAAGATATTGAAATAAATAGTACTTGTGTCGTTTTTGCGGAATCAGAGATAATTGGATTAATTTCTACAGGAATCTCAATTCCAAACATCATTAATGCTGTTCATATTTCAATTGCCAAAAGAATCAGAAATCTTATTTCAGCTATTAATGTTGTACCTATTTTAGTGTTTACCGGTGGTGTAGCTAAAAATTCCGGTATGCTCACTGCAATTGAAAAATTGATGAAAATTAAAATTGAGACTCCACAAGATTCCTCTTTAACTGGTGCAATCGGGGCTGCTATTTTTGCTTATGAATTATGATATTTTGAATCATATTTATAATTCCTGATCGCATAGATTTTTTGAACTACTATTTTTTTTAAATGAAAAGAACAAAAAGACAAAAGCAGATTG
>JAOZMQ010000334.1 GCA_029934195.1 Candidatus Cloacimonadota bacterium
AAGAAAATTCAGAATCAGGATAAGCTGGATTATCACGATTATCAAGATAAAAAACAGCGTATATGGGAATGTAACCATCTTGGTTACTTCCCCGTAGGTCAATCATCTTGATTGACTATTGACAAAATAAGAAATGAATAAAGAATAATGGATAATGGATAATGTATAATGGATAATGAAAAGGCAATAACAAAAAAAACATTTCTTTGCGGTCAAGTGTTCTGTACATAGAATCATTTTACGCTCCAAAAACTATTTTTGGAGCAGAAAATATTTCCACTGGTTTATTCTCAGTTTTTATGGGTAAATGTCAGTCTATGGATAGGGAGGAATTAAAGATGGTCACTTTTGACATTTGAAGATTGGAGCTAAACTTTGTTTACATCTCATTAATTTTTGATTTTAGTTTTTCAATTTCATTTTGCATTTGATCAATTTCATTTTGCAGCATTTTTTTACTGGAATCAGGGAAGATATCAGTTATCCAATCTTTAATCGAATTCAAATCAATGATTTCTGTTTCATAAATATCCGGACCGTAGATGATTACATTTCTTTCTGGATCGTATTCAAGATAAATTCCTTTAAAATCTTTGTTTTTTCCAATTTTTACAGCTCGTACAATTTTTTCTCCATTACGAATAAATGTAATATTAATGACAGAATTTATGTCGAAAGTTTGCAATAGATTTCTAAATTGTTTCTCATTTTTAATAGCTGTCTCTTCTATAGTTATTATGACATCGCCTGCAGTTATTTTTGCTTTTTCAGCTGGACTTTTAGAATCAACTTCTGTCACAAGTAAGCCGGAATCTACATTAAAAAAATCAGCAAGTTGAGCATTAAGTTTTTGAAGTTTCAGACCGATATATTTCTTATTACTTCTTCCAAGACTTAAAGTTGTTGACTTTTTGTAATAATCACGAATATCTCCGAGGATTAATCGTCTAATTTCCTCTTTGTTATTAAATCTAATTGTAAGTTCAATATTACTTCCAATATTCATAGATTGAATTATTTTTTGTAGTTCATCAGATGAATTTGTAGCTTGGTTATTGATTTTCAGAATAATCATTTGTTTTTGTAATCCAGCTTCTTCAGCTGGTGATCCTTTGACTACTTCAACAATTCTAACTCCTCCTTCAAGATGAAGATTTTCCTTTTCATTGGTAGAAAGTTCATCTAAAAATACTCCAAGATAAGAATTATGTGCATTTAGTAAAGAGGAAAAAGCAAGTAATATTATGATAATATGTAGAATTTTCATTTTTTTTCTCACATAATTTTTAATAAATTCTTTTAGGAACTTTTCTGTCTTTTACTTCACTAACATAAAAGATTGAACGGTTTTTGGAATCTTGAACTCTTTTGATAATATAAGATTTTTTTGCATCAAGAGTAGAAAGATCATTTACAGGGAAAAACGCTGAGTTGTTTTTACTTATTGAACTTCTTTCTCCTAACCATTGACCTTGATTTTGAGCCAAAATATCATCTAATTCAGCTGTGCTATTTGAGTTGAAGGCATAATGAATCTTATCCGCAAGATCCGGTTTTACAATAAAAGAAATAATGAGAACCAACATTATAAGAGCAAAACCATTTGAAAGAACAAGGAAAAAGCTGGATGAATTTTTTTCAAATATTTTTTTCTTAAGTTCATATTTTAATCTTATTGCGTAAGGTCCCGGATTCGTGTCGGAAATTTTAATATTTTCAAGATACTTTTCTATAGACATCTTCTAATACCTCCTGAGGAATTAAATTTTCAAGTTTTTTTAGAGCTCTATGGATATTTACTCGAAGAGTATTTTCTTTTTTACCGAGAATAGCTGATATTTCTGCAAAGCTTTTTTTCTCAAAGAATCTTAAAGTAATTAAATCCTGATCTTTTTGTGACAATTCATTAATATATTTATGGATAAAAGATAGAGAAAAGTTATTAGTCTCAGATTTTGGAATACTTTCTTCTCGAATATAAACATCTTCAATCTTTTTAATTTTCTTTTCTTTTCTAAAATAATTGCTAATTTCACTAATTGCAATTCGATATAACCAAGCAGAAAATGGGATTGATTGCCACCGAAAGAGATTGATTTTACTCATTGCTTTAAAAAAAACATTAGAAACTATTTCTTCCGCCACATCTCTTTGCTGAACTCTTAGTTTCACGAATCTAAAAATTCTTGGCATATATTCTTCATAAAGAGCATCAAAAGCACTAATATCCTTCTTTGCTCGCATAACCATTTCTTTATCGTTCACACAAACTCCTTTTTATACTACAAAGTAATTTGGTTTTCCCTTTTTTATTAACCTTCGCACGCACTCGTTCGCAATGTTAATGTACACAATCTGATGACCTAACGGACATTCGGATGTTTTTAGAAAAAAGAAATATCCACTTTCCTGAGAGTATAATCTTTATTTATTAGATATATTGTCCGGTTACTGCCATAAGCTATCAGTAATCTAAACTTTTAATAACCAGCCATCTAAATCGGAAAATTTAGACAAAAACTGACAAACTAAACTGGCTTGTTAGCGGAAATATCCCTGAAAAAAAATCAAATCAGCTTTTGAATTTCTTCATTTGTTAATCTTGTATATTGCTGAATTTTATCAATAGAAAAGCCATCTTTTAGCATTTCTTTTGCAATTTTTAATTTCTCTTGAATTTTCCCTTTTTTAATTCCTAATTTTTCTCCTTTAACCATTCCAACTTTTTTACCGTCATCAAAAAAATCTTTACCATATTTACCGATTTTTTCCCACATTATACGTTGGTCAGTTATATATTGTAAATCTTCTCTTGTTAATTCTGATTGGTCAAGTCTTCGCATTATTTCTTTGAAAAGTGGGTCTTTCTCATATTCTATAAAATCCTTTTTGCTATTGTCTTTTTTCAAGGTTTTCTGTGCAAAATCAAACCAACGTGAATATTTGGATGGTTTGCCTTTGTTTTCTGATTTTGCTTTTTCAAAATTCTCAACAATATTGTTTTGAAAGATAAAAATAAGTTTGTTTTTTGGTAAAAAATCTATGTCTTTGCTGGTATTATCAATCAATGTTAAAATCTCATCTCGTTGATCAAGAAGTTCTTTTACACTCGTTTCGTTCCAAATTGTACTATTTTTTATAAACTCTGAAATAGTTTCCGGAAGTAATTTGTAGCTGACATAATCTTTATTAAAACCAAGATTATCTGATACCATCCAAATTATGGTTAAAACAGGTTCAATCAATCTAAAATCTCTAATTTCTATTGCTTTTTTTGTCTCTTTTATGTTACTATTATTAGGAATAGGAAGTATTTTTGTTTTCATATCCTCCAATTGAAGAACTGTATTAGCTGTGTGATAAACATAAAATCTTTGAACTACATCGGGTTTATACCATTGTTGCATATCAATTATAATATATTTTCCTTTAATTTTGCAACGATAATCAAATTCAACAACTCTTGCTTTATCGGTTAAGCGATGTTTGTCACTTAGTTTTGTAATACTATCTATTTTTTCATTAAGAAAATCCTCAAGAAATGCTTTAGCTATTTTTGTATCCTTAAAGATTTTCTTGAAAAATCTATCATAATTTAATGGTGCAAGATAACTCATTAATATTACTCCTTTACCTTTTTTTGCAATAGTCTAAAAGTATATTTTTAAAGTCAAAGTATTATTTTTTCTAAAAATATCTTGTAATTTACTAATTCGTATCTGAACGAAAACTAATTTTTTCTAAATTTTCTTTTTTTGTCGCTACTCTGTAGCTTAGTATTCTTTTTATCTTTACCCAACGCTAACGCATTGGGCTACATAAATATCGCTTCTA